>JAJWOJ010000053.1 GCA_021635425.1 Clostridiales bacterium
ATATAATAAATATATGCGTATGAGAAGAAAAAGCCGACTCGACGAGCGTATAACGGAGTGCGGCGAACATTTATTGATAACGGAAGGCTGTGATTTTTATAAAAAGCCGGAGCAAGAGAAATACGATATAATCGATTTAAAGAAAGTATTCGGGAACGATAACTCCGTAATGCTCGAAATCGGGTGCGGAAAAGGCGGTTTTGCTTTTAAAATCGCCGAAAAATACCCCGAAATCAATTTTATCGCCGTCGAAAAAATAAGCAACGTTATTATCGAAGCTTGCGAAAAGGCAGACAGAGAAAAGCCGAAAAATCTCAGA
The DNA here is from genome assembly GCA_021635425.1 of Clostridiales bacterium. Lineage (GTDB taxonomy): Bacteria > Bacillota > Clostridia > Christensenellales > Borkfalkiaceae > UBA10281. The sequence goes on from JAJWOJ010000053.1 coordinate 320, forward strand.
TTTATGAATGTTGCCGCCGAAAATCTTTTATATTATCTCGGCGAACATTCGATATCGAGAATATTTTTAAATTTTTCCTGTCCGTATCCCAAATACACTTACAGAAACAGACGTCTTACGTATTTCAGATATCTCGATATATATAAAAAGCTTCTTGTTAAAGGCGGAGAGATACGTCTTAAAACGGACAACAGGGGGTTTTTCGAGTTTTCGCTTCAGTCGCTTTCGGAAAACGGCTTTATTTTAAAAAACATCACTCTCGACCTGCACGCGGGGGATTTAACGGATAACATAGAAACGGAATACGAAAAGATGTTTGTAGCCGAAGGAAAACCGATATATAAACTCGAAGCATATCTTCGTTAATAAAAGATTTTTTAAGTCGCGATTCGTCGCGGCTTTTTTTTGTTCTATTTTTTTTAAAACGGCATACATATATTGTAGGACAAGTATATACGGGTATGTTATCTTGAATTTTTATATACGGGTACGTTATGTTGAATTTTTTGCCGCGTCGCGACGTCGATGAGCTTTTGAAAATCCGAGGAAGAATAGAGGAGTTGCGAATTCGTGTCGGGTATCCGATATGCGTTCGGTATTCTACCGATGAAGGAGAGAGAAAAAGAAAATTTTTAAACGACGTTTACACCGAAAAGTCGATTGAATACGTGTTTATGAATCTATGCGACCATTCGATATTCGGCAAAGAAGAATGCATAAAACAAGGATATATTACTTCATGCGACGGGGAACGCGTCGGGTTGTGCGGAAACGTCGTTAAAAACGAAAAGGGCGTCGTGACAATAAAAAACATAACGTCTTTGTGCGTGAGGTTTCCCAATGACGTTTCGGGATTGGCTCTTCCTTTTTTCGAAAAGTATTGCGATAAACCGAAAAGCGTTCTCGTTATATCTCCGCCGTCTCAGGGCAAAACGACTTTTTTAAGAGACCTTGGCAGGTTATATTCGGATAAACTCGGGCTTAACGTATTGTTTATCGACGAGAGAGACGAATTTTCTGCAAGCGGAAAATTTTATCTCGGTAAATATTCCGACGTGATAGAGTATGCCGATAAGGCGTTCGGTTTTCGGGTCGGCGTAAGATCGTTGAATCCGAACGTGATAGTTTGCGACGAGCTGATGACTGCGGAGGATTTGTCTTCGTGTTCGTTTGCTTCGCATTCGGGCGTAAAAACGTTGGCGTCCGTTCATTCCGACAGCCTGAAAAACCTTTTAAAAAAGCCGATATTTACTGATATTTTTAAAATTAACGTATTTGATTGTTTTATAAATCTGAAATATGGCGGAGAAATCGAAGTTTATAACGATAAAGGTGAAAAATGTTGAAAGCGATAATCGGAGCGATGGTTGTTATTCTGTCAGTATCGATAGGTGCAAAATGTTCCGACGTTTATAAAAAAAGAGTCGAATTTTACATGTTGCTATCCGACCTGAACACCGATTTGAAAAGAAACCTTTCATTCAGAAGGGAAAGCGTATGCAATATAATCGGCAATGAAAAATACCGCGCGGCATTTTTCGATTTGTATGAGGCTTTGCAACAAGGGGAAAGGAGAAACAAAGTTGATTATTCCGCTTATTTGCCTGCATTTTTAACGGACGAGCAGAAGCAGAGATTGATAAGTTATTTCGGGGAAATAGGAAAAAACGATTCCGATGCCGAAGAAAAATATATCGTATATAACGAAAAAATAATTTCGGACGAACTTGAACAGTGTCGAATCGAATTAAAGAAATATAAGAATATGGGCGGAAAGCTGGGGCTAAGCTTCGGACTTATAATTTTTGTCCTTATATTGTGAGAAAAAATATGAGTATAGATATTATTTTTAAGTTGGCGGCAATAGGAATCCTTATAACGGTAATCTGTCAGATTTTAAAAAAATCGGGCAACGACGACATCGCAACGCTTGTCGCTCTGGCGGGTCTTGTCATCGCGTTGACGCTCGTTATAAGTATGATAAGTAATTTATTTACGTCTATAAAGGATATTTTCGATTTATACTGATGGAAATCTATAAAATTGCCGCGATCGGAATTATATCGGTTATTCTTATCGTATACCTTAGAAGCGTCAACGCGGAATTTGCCGTTATCGTCGGCATTGCAAGCGGAATTCTGATTTTACTTTTATCGGTTTCGTATATAAAAGAGTTTATCGTTTTTTTTGAAGAGGTCGCAAAAACAGGGGGAATAGATAATTCTGTTTTCAAACTTGTTTTAAAAATAATAGCCATATCGTATCTGATCGAGTTTTCGTCAAGCGTTGCCGCAGATTTCGGACAAACCTCGCTTGCAAACAAAATTCAATTTGCGGGTAAACTCATTATGGTATCTCTTGCCATTCCGCTTATTAAAAACATGATTGATTTCGTTGTCTCTTTGATATGAAAAACAAAATCGTAATTTTATTTATAATCGCTTTATTTATCGCGTATTTTCCGATAAATTACGTCACTGCGAACGCAGAGGGGAAAGAATATTCGGAACAAAATACCGAAAGCGTAACCGATGATCTTATCGATAAACTTGAAATCGAATCTCTCGACGCGTATCTTACGGAATTGATTTCTCCGTTCGCGGAAAGCGGCGGAGCGGTCGGGTTCATAAAATCCTGTTTAAACGGAAAAGCCGCGGATTATAAAACAGTGACGGAATATATTTTTTCGTTGTTGTTCGCGGGATTAAAAGAGCAGTTGCCGACGTTTATTTCCCTCTTCGCACTCATAGTTTTTCTTTCTTTGCTGAAATTGATTGCGCCCGACGGAAACAACGACGTTTGCGAACTCGGCAATTTTGCGATATACACGGTAATTATCTGCATTATAACGGGGGTTGTTTACGGTACGATATCGAAAGCCGAAGCCGTACTTGATAAAATTTCGGGAGTAACCGAAGCAGTTTATCCGATTCTTATGACGTTAACTATCGCATGCGGAGCGGAAAATGCGGCAACGTCGGTAACGCCCGCCGCGCTTTTTATTTCGAACACGGTTATTTCGATCGTTAAAAACGTCTTTTTCCCGACGGTTGTTTTCATGCTTATTATTTCGGTTGTGTCGAATTTGAATCGAAATATAAAACTTAAGAATCTATCGGGATTTTTAGAAACTTTCCTGAAATGGGGAATCGGGCTTTTCGCAACCGTTTTTTCTCTCTTTTTAGGGCTTAACGGAATAAATGCGAGAGCTTTGGACGGACTTGGCTTTAAAACGGCGAAATACACGGTCGGGTCAACTCTTCCGCTTGTCGGAGGAATAGTCGGCGACGGATTAAATATGATAATCGCTTCGGCGGCAATAATAAAAAACGCGCTCGGTACCCTCGCCGTGGTAATGACGTTTTCGGTAGTTATTATCCCGATTGTCGAGATGATTGTGTTGACGTTTTGCTTAAAACTTATATCCGCCGTAACCGAACCTTTTTCGGACGGCAGAACGGGCGGTTTCATCTCGGGAGGAATAACCGTGATAAATTATGTCGTCGCCGCTCTTGTTATCGTAGCTTTCATGTATATAATAACTTTTATCGCGATAATCGGTTGCGCGGAGTACGTTCTTTACTGATATGAAAACCTATCTGATATCGTTGTTTATAATCGTCGTTCTGATATCCGTGGTGCAGATAATCCTTCCGAAGGGCAAAATTACTTCCGCCGCTACCTGCGTTTTATCGTTTGCGATGGCGTTATGCTTTATAAACGCCATAGGCGGGATATCGTTTGATTTTGACGCTTATAGCAAGAGTGAGGCGACGGAAAAAAGCATGGCGGTATTTAACGAATACGTCGATTCAAACCTTGAAAAATACTACGAATCGGCATTTGTTTCGGCGCTTAAAGATAACGACCTGATATGCGAGAAAGTGAATGTCGAAATATGTAACAAAGAAATTGAAAAAACCGAGGTTTATTTAAGCAATTTAGTATTCGATGAAAAAAACGCGCATATAAATATTAACGTAATCGCCGATTACGTTGCCGAAAAAATCGGCGTCGATCGGAGTAAAGTGGTGGTTTATGGATAATTCGTCCGTTAAAAAAATCAAAAAGGAATACGTAATAGCCGCATTGTTGTTTATTGCGGTTATCGCCGTCGCCTTTGTCTCGTTCGGGAAGAACGACGCGACAGGCGGATTGAGCGAAACTGAAATTTATGTCGGAAGAATCGAATCGAAACTCGAAAAAGCTATATCGGGAATAGAAGGCGTTAAAAAAGTAAGAGTCGTCGTTTCGGTGAACGGCGCGGTTGAAAAAGTTTATCAGAAAGACGAAAAATCCGTTTCGGAAAACGGAAAAACGACTATAACCGCTTCCACCGTGTTTTCAGGCGGAAAACCGATAGAAATCGGAGAAAAATATCCGGGAATATCAGGCGTATTGGTTGTGTGTAAAGGCGCGGACGATTTATCGGTAAGAATGAACGTGTTGGACGCCGTCACTGCCGTTACGGATATCCCCTGTGACAAAATAAGAATTTTGCCGCAGTAAACAAGTCCTAAATAAAAAAAATAAAAGGAGATACAAACTATGTCAAAAAAGAAAAAAATCATCGTACTTTCGTGCATGATCGCGCTGCTCGTAACGACAGCCGTACTCAACTTCGTCTTTGCCGACGCCGTTTCGGCGGGCAATGATAACGTAAGCCCGACCGCGAGCTACTTTACAGAGGTGAAATCGACGAGAAACAGCTCGAGAAACAAGCAGATCTCGCAGATAGACGAAGTTCTTGCGTCCGAAACCGAGAATACCGAAACGAAAAGCGAAGCTCTTGCCATGAAGCTTAAAATTTCAAAAATCATGGAACAGGAAAATCTGCTTGAAAACCTCATCAAGGCAAAGGGATATGACGAAGTTGCCGTAACTATCGGAATGAGTTCGGATAACGTAAGCATTATAGTTAAAGATGCCGAATTCGATCAGGACGACGCGATTTTGATTTATACGATTTGCGCGAACGAAGTGAACGCCACGCCCGATAACGTTTATATTCAGGCGATTTCATGAATTCCGACGAAAGATTGTTTTGAATAAAAATTGTGAAATGTGCATAATTTAATAAAAACGCTTTTCAAAACGAAAAAAATATGCTATAATACTTAAAAAGTATTATACGCCGTATGGCGAACCGAGGTTTAAGGTGGCAGATTACAAAGATAACGGTTCTGAAAAGAAGGGCAAGGTTATTTACAATATTGGCATAGTGAAGGGTATTGTAAGGCTTGCCGTAGAAGATGTTGCAGGCGTTGCCATTCAGTATAGAAAAAGAACGGTAAGAAAGAGTACCGACGGAATCAAAGTCGATTGCGTTAACGGGCTTATAAACGTTGCGGTTACCGTTGACGTGTATTACGGCTACGGAATTTCGGACGTCGCTTACGACATTCAGCGAAATATCAAACACAGCGTAGAAGCTATGTCTAAATATAAAATCGGCAATATCGACGTTAAAGTAAACGGCGTGATTTTCCCCGACGAAAACGCTGCCGTTTAAAAAGGCTGCGGCTCGGATGCTTAATATTCTTGGTTTATCCAAGTATATACAGCGTCCGTATGGTCGCGGTCTTTTTATGCGTTTCGATATGGAGATTTGATAATAGTACAAGAAGGAACACAAACTGAAGAGGACATATGAGAAGAGATTCGAGAGAAGCGGTTTATAAAATATTATACGCAGATCTTTACTGCGACAACGACGCGGATTTTGAGGCGGAAGTTATGACGGAAGCTAAACTTTCGCCCGAGGATAAAAAATTTGCGGAAGACTTATTGTCGGCAGTAAAGGAACATAAAGAGGAAATCGAGCAGATAATAGCCGATCATGCGCACGGATATAAATTCGAAAGAATTTTTTCTACGGATAAATGCGCTTTGTATATCGCCGTTGCCGAGCTTAAATATTTTTCGGATATTCCGCCCGTCGTGTCTATAGACGAGGCGATATCGCTCGTAAGAAAATATTCCACAGAAGAAAGCATGAACTTCGTAAACGGTATTCTTGCCGCCGTAAAAAAAGATATGGAGGCATGATATGCGGATTATCGACGGAAAACTCGTTGCTAAAAGCATAAGAGACGAGCTTAAAGCTGAAATTACGGAAGCATACGAGAAATACGGTAAAATTTTCAAATTGACCGTAATAATCGCGGGAAATAACCCCGCGTCCGAAATATACGTCCGCAACAAAGGTAAAGCATGCGAAGACGTGGGGATCGTTTCGGAGACGTTGACTTTACCCGAAAATATATCTCAGGAAGAAATCGAAAGGGTAGTTTCGGATAAAGTTAACGATAAAGATATCGACGGAATTTTAGTGCAGTTGCCTTTGCCCGCGGGGCTGGACGAGGGAAGAATTCTGAAATTGATTCCTCCCGAAAAAGACGTGGACGGTTTCAGCGACTGTAATATCGGCAGACTTACCATGTTTTCGGATGACGCTTTGTATGCATGCACTCCGCACGGGATAATGAAACTTCTGGAATATTATAAAATTCCTCTTTGCGGAAAACACGCGGTCGTGATAGGCAGAAGCAATATTGTCGGCAAGCCCATGGCTCTGATGCTCCTTAAAGAGAACTGCACCGTGACGATTTGCCACAGTAAAACGGAGAATCTTAAAGAGATAACGAAAACGGCAGATATTCTTGTTTGCGCGGTAGGGAAGAAACATCTCGTTACGGCGGATATGGTTAAGGACGGAGTTGTCGTTATTGACGCGGGAATAAACAGAGAAAACGGCAAAATATACGGCGACGTCGATTTTGACGAAGTAAGCAAAAAAGCTTCGTTCATAACGCCTGTTCCGGGTGGAGTGGGACCTATGACGATAACGATGCTTTTGTACAACACTTACATTGCGGGGATGAGAAAAATAAAGAAATGAACCATTCGGAATTTGATGTAAAATATACTGAATATATCGATGATTTTATAAATTATTCCGAAAGTGTTTTTAAAAACGTAACATCGCCGAACGGCTTAGCCGACGCAATGAAATACAGTTTTTTTGCGGGCGGGAAAAGAATCCGCCCCGTTCTGACGCTTGCTTTCGGCGATTGTCTCGGCATCGGTTCGGATAAGCTGCTGCCATTTGCGTTCGGGCTTGAGTGCATTCATACTTATTCGCTCATTCACGACGATTTGCCGTGTATGGATAACGACGTTTTAAGAAGAGGGAAACCTACGTGTCACGTTCGTTTTGACGAGGCAACCGCGCTTTTGGCGGGGGACGCGCTTTTAAATTTTGCGTTTGAGCATGTTTTAAGCAAAATTTCGACGAAACGGGAAATAGAAGCTCTCGGCTATCTTGCCGGATGCTCGGGCGTGAACGGAATGCTTTCGGGGCAACAATCGGATAAGGAAAACGAGGGCGTTAAAGATAAAGACGAAAATAACCTTTTATACACTTATCGGATGAAAACAGGGAAGTTATTGACGGCTCCTTTCGTTATCCCCGCAATTTTAAAAGGCGACAAAGCGATCGTTCCCATTGCGGAAGAGATCGGCGCCGAATTCGGACAAGCTTTTCAATTTGCCGACGATCTGAAAGACGTACTGATGTCTTCGTCCGAGACGGGAAAAACTTCGGGAAAAGATATCAAAGAAGAAAAGCTCACGTCCGTTTCCGTATACGGTATAGAGGAAACAAAAAAGAAAATAGCAAATCTTATCGACAACGTCAAATCGTTATCCGAAAAATTCGGTAAGACTGAATTTTTGCAAAAGATTTTCGAAACGGTGATAAAATGAGGCTGGACGCTTATCTTTATTCCGAAAACAAATACGTTTCACGTACAAAAGCCGCCGAGGCGATAGAAAAAGGAAACGTTACGGTAAACGGCAAAACCGTTTTTAAATCGTCCTACGACGTAAAACCGACCGATTCCGTAGAAATAGTCAAGCCCGAAGATTTTGTTTCAAACGGCGGGTATAAACTCGAAAAAGCTATAGACGATTTCGGAATAGACGTAAGCGGCGATACGTTTGCGGATATAGGGGCAAGTACGGGCGGTTTTACCGACTGTCTGCTGCAACGCGGAGCCGAGAAAGTTTACGCTGTAGACGTGGGCGAAAGTCAGTTGAGCGAAAAGCTTAAAAACGACGAACGGGTTGTCGTAATAGATAATTTCAACGCGAGGGAGCTTACGCCGGAGTTTCTGGGCGGGCAAACGGACGGAGCGGTGTGCGACGTTAGTTTTATTTCGCTTACATATATTTTAAAGCCGATATACGACATATTGAAGCCCGAAGGGTATGCCGTCGTACTGTTGAAACCGCAGTTTGAATGCGGCAAAAAAGAGCTTAACAAAAACGGAATCGTAACGTCGGTTAAAGCAAAAACGGATTGTGCCGTAAAAATTAAAAATTACGCGTTGTCGCTCGGCTTTGCCGTAACGGGCTTTACTTTTTCACCTATAAAAGTCGGTAAAAATATCGAATACCTGTTTTATTTGAAAAAAGGATTTGAAAAAATAGGTTCGGTAACGGACAAATATATTACAGAAACAATCGTAAACAGTACAACGGGAAGCAAGAAATGACGAAAATTGCAGTATTTGAAAAACTTAATAACGGCGAAAATCAAAATATTTTTGACAGATTCCGCAAGCTTCTCGGGAAAGAATACGATTGCTATTATTATCGGAAAGATTGCAAAAAGCCCGACCTGATCGTCGTTTTCGGCGGAGACGGAACAATTCTCGCAGCCGCGCCTTATGCGGTTTCGTTAAACGTTCCCATTCTTGCAATAAATACGGGTACGGTCGGTTTTTTAAGCGGCTACGAACTCGGCGATATCGAAAAATGCGTTACCGATATAAAGAACAAGACGTTTTGCGTTTCGGAAAGGTCGGTATTATCCGTAAAAATCAACGACAAAGAGTATATCGCGCTTAACGATGCGGTTATCGAAAGAGACAGATCTATAGAAGGAATGACTATTGTTTCGAAACTTAGCGTGTATATAAACGAACAAGTCGTATACAAACTGTCTGCGGACGGCGTCATTGTTTCAACGCCGACCGGGTCTACTGCATATTCGCTTTCTGCGGGCGGAGTTGTCCTTACTCCCGATTTAAGCTCGTTTATCGTAACGCCGATTTGCTCTCATTCATTAGGTACGAGACCGATCGTATTTAACGACTCGGCTTCTCTTAAAGTAATCGTCGGGGAAAATTCGTGCGATTGTGTGTTGAGCGTTGACGGTAAACCCGTCGAAAAGATGCCGAAAGGTAAATCCGTTACAATTTCGAAAAATGTAAAAACTTTAAAAGTTACTACTACGAATATTAATCGAGCGTTTAG
>JAJWOJ010000492.1 GCA_021635425.1 Clostridiales bacterium
TATATTATTTTGCTATGTTAGGCGCATAATAAAAAAATGAAAGTTTTTTGTTAAAATCTTCCTTATTTTGCTTGTCGGTCACATTCGACTGCGTTCAAAACCGCCGAACCGCAATCGCTTTGCTCGGAATTTAAAACCGCCGAAACGCAATCGCTTACGACAATTTTCAATTTATTGCTTTAACATATTCAAACGCAATAAATTGCGGATAATAAATATAAAGGAGCCGCCGAAAAAAATTTTCGGCGGCTCCGAGGCTCTGCCGCGTTCTCGGCAGAGCCTTAATCTGACCGATTAAAAATCCGCCGTAAATCTTTTGTTTTCAATTTGGCAAAGCGTATATTAAAGCAACAAAATATTCATAAAATTTGCCTCGATGACTCCCGCCAAATATCAAATTTTTATTTTGTTGACAACATTACTATGCCCCGCCCGAAAAAAATTATACGCCCCGTTATAAAATTTTCCCCTGTCGAGTGTTAAATAACGCGAGCCGACGAAAGTTCTTTTTTTCTTTCGTCGGCTCGCGCGTATTTTGTTCCGAAATTTCTTCGGGTGTTTTTTTAGTTTGATATCGATTGACTATCATCAACCGACAAAACCCTATTGATTAACATCAACAGACTAAAATCAGTCCTCTTCCTCTTCTTCGGGAAGGTCTACGTTGTGATAAACGTCCTGAACGTCGTCCTGATCTTCGAAGGCGTCGAGCATCTTTTGGAAAGTTTCGAGTTGATCCGCGGAAAGAGTTACCTTGTCGTTGGGGATCATCATGGTTTCCGCTTCCAAAAACTCGTAACCTTTGTCTTCGAGATACTTTCTCACTGCGGAGAAATCGGACGGAGCCGTTCTGATTTCGTAAGAATCGTCACAGGTGATGACGTCTTCCGCACCCGCTTCGAGCGCGACTTCCATCATCGTGTCTTCGTCGAGGTCAACCGTTCTTTCGATAACGATTACGCCTTTATTAGAGAACATATACGAAACCGAACCCGTCGTACCCATGTTTCCGCCGTATTTGGAGAAAATGTGTCTGACGTCGCCGCCCGTTCTGTTCTTGTTATCGGTAAGCGTTGCGACGATAACCGCGCTTCCGCCGATGCCGTAACCTTCGTAAGTGAGGTTTTCATAGTTGACGTTGTTGAGTTCGCCAGCGGCTTTCGCGATACTTCTCTTGATGTTGTCGTTAGGCATGTTTGCGGCTTTCGCTTTAGCGATGACGTCCGCAAGTTTACTGTTCGTGTAAGGATCGGGGTTGCCCTTTGCCGCAACGGCGATTTCTCTTCCGATCTTCGTGAAAATTTTTCCTTTAACGGCGTCCGTTTTTGCCTTTTTGTTCTTTATATTAGCCCATTTGCTATGTCCTGACATAATTTTCTCCTGATAAAATATTGATTTTTATAGCTAATCGCCTGCGGCTAGCCACAGGTGATTGCGTTTGAACCACGGTCTTGCGCTGTGTTTTTAGCTAATAAGGTGTTGCGCTCGTGGCTTATACCTGTGTATTAAGCCGCTCGCGCGCCTTGTCTTAACCTAAAAACGCAACGCAATACT
>JAJWOJ010000493.1 GCA_021635425.1 Clostridiales bacterium
AAGGGATACCGTCCCGCGCGATATCGAGGTTTATCGACAAGATAAAAAAATATAAAATGAATATTCATTCGTTTGCGTTTCTTCGCCGCGGCTTTGTCGCGGCGGAAGCGTATGCGAAGCCGTTTTTCGACGAGAATTTTATGCACAGGATGTATTCGTGCAGTAAATCCGTCGTTTCGCTTGCCGTAGGAAAACTGGTTAAAGAGAAAAGAATACGTCTTACGGATAAAATCTGCGATTATTTCCCCGAATATACGGACGAAAATACAGACGAAAGCATTAAAAACATAACTATAGAAGACATGCTCGAAATGAGCGTGCCTCCGCTTACGGACGCTTATGCGCTGCGCCCCGATTTACCCTGGACGGAAAGTTTTTTTAAGGTTAAAGGAGTGAAGCCGTCGGGTACGATTTTCGATTATAATTCGTCGTCGACGTTCATTCTCGGCGTTCTGGTCGAAAAACTGGTCGGCAAGACGTTTATCGAATATCTTCGTCCCGAGTTCGATAAAATCGGCGTCGGGGAAAACGTATATTGCGTGCTTTCGCCGGACGGACACGCCTGGGGCGGAAGCGGCGTGGTTTGCACCATGCGCGATTTTATAAAAATTTGTCTGCTTGTGGCGGAGAGGGGAAAACACGACGGCGAAATTCTGTTGCCGGAAGATTATCTCGCGCGCGCCACTTCGAAACGGGTGTCGAATTATACGCGTAACGATTACGCGCCGAGAAAGTCCGAAGGGTACGGTTATCAGTTCTGGATAACCGATAAGGGATATTCCGCTTACGGAATGGGTTCGCAATATGCGTTTTTCTTCCCCGATAAAGATTTGTTGTTCGTATGTACCGGCGACACTCAGGTTTCCGCCGACGATTTTTGCGGCGAATTCCTCTATGAGTGGGTGTCCGACGTATACGACGAATTTACGGATAAAAAACTCGACGAAGGCGACGATTATGAAAATCTTAAAAGAAAGACGGACGAATTTTCGTTGCCCGATTTTTGCGGGGTAAAGCAAACGCCTTTCGCCGAGGAAATAAACGGGAAAAAATATATTCTTCGCGCAAACGAAATGGGTATAAAGTGGTTCAGAGTATGGTTGAATAACGACGACGGATTTTTCGAATACGAAAACGCGCGCGGCGTAAAACGCCTGAATTTCGGGCTGTGCGGGTATAAGCAAGGAAAATTCCCCGAAACGAATTTTTACTCCCGACGGGTCGGGATTCCGTCCGGAATCGAACAGGATTGCATAGTCGCGGCGGAATGGACCGAAGAAAAGAAATTACTTATAAGGGCATACGTTATAGGGAGCAATTTCGGTAACGTATTTATTACGCTGGGATTCAAAGGCGACGAGGTCGGAGTGGCTATGAACAAGAAAGCAGAATTTTTTATGGACGATTACGAAGGCTTTGCCTATGGCCGCTTGTCGGCTGAATCGTAAGGTGTTCTTTGCTATTTAGGATGTTTCCGACAACGAGGTAAAAAATGATAAAAGTGTTGCAATTCGGCGAGGGGAATTTTTTGAGAACCTTCGCGGACGCGTA
>JAJWOJ010000054.1:0-3934 GCA_021635425.1 Clostridiales bacterium
ATATAAAAATATAATTTCGTGAGGATAATATGGTAGACAACGAATCGCAGGAAATGTATCTCGAAACGATACTTAAAATAAAGAAAAGAAAGGGCAGCGTCCGCGCGATAGAAATCGCGGAAGAGCTTGGTTATAGCAAGCCGAGCGTGTCGAGAGCTGTCGGAATCATGAAAAAGGACGGATTCATAATCGTTCGTTCGGACGGACAGATAGAGCTTACGGAAAGCGGAAAGGTTAAAGCCGAAAATATTCTGGCGAGGCACAAGTCCTTAACGGAAGCTTTAATTAAAATGGGCTTGGAACAAAAAGCCGCCGAAGAAAACGCCTGCAGGGTGGAACACGTAATCACCGAGGAGGCTTTCGAGGCGATAAAAAAACACTTCGACGTTTAAAAATCGGTTACTTGTTACCGGCAAAACGGGCAGAGAATTATTCTTTTAAAGAATAGTTTTCTGCCCGTCTTTTTGTGTAGTTTTTTATCGATTAGTACGTTTCACCATTAGTGAGAGCGAGCTTCCCGTTCGTGATGCAAGGCGAAATTATAAGCCATACGGCTGCGGCTGTGATAAGCGAATAAACCACTATCGAGCCGATTGTTCTCGCCCCGCCGAAAATCATGGAAACAAGATTGAAATTGAAAATTCCGAAAAGTCCCCAGTTTACCGCGCCTAAGATGACGAGTACGTAAGCGATGATGTTTGCAATCTTCATGTTTTATCCTCCTGACCGAACGAAATCGAGCGGACGTCGCCGCCTTATTCGGTTATCCGCAAATGATTGCGGCTAAGATAAGTATGAATGATTTTTTTGAAAATATACCTGAGTTTCGTTTTAACTTATTGCCGATTGAAAATATGCGTTAATCGACTTATAGGCTCACTTTCTACGTATACTTAAAACATTTTACAGTATTTTTAACGCATTTATGACGTCGGAAATATCTTCCGCGAAGCAGAGGGAACGCTCTTTTATTTCATCGGGCGCGTATGCCATATCCGTATTTACGCAAACGTAATGCGCGTTTTTGTTTTGCGCCGTCAACCGCCAGAACGGATATTTGATGATGACGGGTGTGTTCATTCCGACGCCGAGTTCGAGATATAAAACTTTTTTGTTTTTATTCTCTTTTATAAACCGCTCGTAGCGTTCGCACGCGAGATGCCAACCGTCGTCCTCGACGAATTTGTCGTCCGAACGCAAGTTCATCGTCATAGGCTTTCCGCAAACGGGACATTTCGGCACGAGTTCGGACGGGATTTTCATATCGCGTTGATTTTCTGCCATTTTGCGAATAATTTTCTCGTTATCGTAGGTTTTATTATGACAGGGGACGGAACACTGAAAAAGCCCGTAATCACCTTGTGTGTAAAACAGCCTTTGTTTATCGAATCTCGCTTTCTGAAAACAATGATCCACGTTTGTCGTTATAACGAAGTAATTTTTGTCTTTTACGAGTTCATAAAGTTTGTTATAAACGGGTTTCGGCGGATCTAAGTAACGATTTATAAAAATGTATCTCGACCAGTACGCCCAAAATTCTTCGGGAGTGTCGTAAGGATAAAACCCGCCCGAGTACATATCGTGAAAATTATATTTTGCCTCGAAATCGTGAAAATTCTCGTGAAAACGTTTGCCCGAATAAGTAAAACCCGCGGTGGTGGAAAGCCCTGCGCCCGCGCCAATTACGATTGCTTCCGCATTTTCGATAAGCGACCTCAATCTATCTGTTTTTTCCGAGTATTCGTCTGTAAATTGCATAGTCTTCCTCCTCAAACACGTCGAATATAACTTTAATATCGCTTGCGGTTTGCGCCTTGTATTCACGGACGACTTTTACCGCTGAATGAGCCGCTTCTTCCTTCGGATAACCGAAAACGCCCGTAGAAATACAGCAAAACGCAATGCTTTTGAGTTTCATCTCGTCGGCTTTTGCAAGGCAATTCCGGTAACATTTTGCCAAATCCGCTTCGTTTTCTTTCGTTACGCGCCCATAAACAACAGGACCGACGGTATGGAATATAAATCTGCTTGGCAAATTGTAGGCTTTGGTTATGATAACTTCGCCGTTTTCGGCTTCGGTTCCTTTCATAATATCGTTACAGTCGAGCCGTACCTGAACGCCCGCAAAAGTATGAATTGCGTTGTCGATACAGTTATGGTTTGGACAAAAACAACCAAGCATAGCAGAGTTTGCGGCGTTGACTATAACGTCCGCGTTCAGCGTCGTAATATCTCCTTTAAGCAGCGAAATACCGTCGGAATATACCAAATTTTTAACGTCCGCTATTCCGTGTTCGTATTTTCTTTCTGTCAGATATTCGTCTTGCAATGATAGAAATTCCGCAGAAACGGGCATCGGCGGGCGCACGTTTAATAAAGCGCGCAATAGTCTTTTTTGCGAGCCTTCATCGCTCGGAATGCTTGTCGTTTCGTTTCTTTCTTCAAGCAAATATTTAATCAGACGTTTTCTTCTTTCCGTTTGTTCCATACTTAATTCCTTTTTATCGCTTTGATAGGGCATATCGTAAGACAGTTTCCGCAATGCAAGCAGTTTTCCTGTTTTATATGTGCTTTTTCTGCAATAACAATACATTTTTGAGGACAAACCGATATGCATTTTCCGCAACCGTTGCATATATCCGATACGTAATATTCTTGTTCTTTTGTTTTCGCTCCGAAAGAAAAGGAAAATCGTTTTATCGGTTTTTTGGATAAGTCAAATAATTCTCCGTGAAACTCGTATATGCAAAAAACAGAAAGCGCGATACGCGATTCTTCCGTCCGATATATTTCATACATATAAGGGTTTTTCTCGAGTAATTCCGACAGTTTGCTTGTTCCGATTTCCTTAACTTTGCCCGCAAGCGATACTGCTACGCGCGACATTGTGTCTTTACCTTTCATCCCCGTGAGCGAAAGATATTTGCTTGTTTTCAAACGATTATAAAAATTTTTGCCTTTTGCCGTGAGGATATAAATGCCTTTATCGTCATAATCCATGATATCGACGGCACACGTTACGGGCAAATGATTTTCATCGACGGTGGCAACGATTACGCTGTGTATTTGCTCTTGTAAAAATCGCAAGATTTCGTTTATATCCATAGTAATTAAAAACGTGCGGACGCAACCGAACCCCCGATTGCGCCCGACTTAAAAATCATCAGAATTTGCCGTTGTCGTTTTGCCAATCGGATTTATCGGCAATCGTTTCCATAACGTCCCAATGCTCCGCTATTTTGCCCTTTTCGATACGCCACAAATCGTAATACGAAGTGGGTTTACCGCCGAACGTGCCTTCCGAAACAGCCAATACCATATCGCCGTCTGCAAGAACCTGATAAACTTTATCGTAAATCATAGCGATTCCCGCTTTTGCGAGCTGTTCAAGGGCTGCGCCAAGCCCGGAAAGGCCGTCTGCTATTCCCGTATTGTGTTGCAAATATTTGTCGCCGTCGAAATAATCGGGGGTCTTCTGCGGATTATTGCCTTGCATTACGTCATAAAGGAAGTTTTTTACGAGAGCGCGATTTGCTTCGGTTTTATCTAAGTCTTTCGCCTCGGTCTGACCGTCAATCTGCGTTCTGCCGGAAGGATTCGGCTGTGCTTTTGCCGCGAGATTATCCCAATGCTCCGCAATAAGTCCGTCCTCAAAACGGAAAATATCAAAAGCCACCTGTTCGCCTGCACCGGCAAAGTTGTATACGGTTTGCATAAAAACTTTATCGCCGTCCTCAAATGCGCGAATCGTGTTTACGGTGGTCTTTACGGGTGCGCTTCCGAGATATGCAACAGAACCGCAGAACGCTTCCGCTCCGGTAGCATACGCAAGATTGTGCTGAATGTAATTGTCTTTGAGCAGTGATTTTGCTTTTGCCGTGTCTCCCGTCGCAAAACAGCCGATAAGTTCCTTTGCTTTTTGAATGTTGTTGTT
>JAJWOJ010000054.1:3944-9504 GCA_021635425.1 Clostridiales bacterium
TTTTTTGCAATCTCATCGATTACGCCTGAAGTATAACACGTTAAAAAATTTTTTTCACAAACGTTACTTTTCTATTACCCGATAATAGATTTGTTACTTGGTTTCTTTTTGAAACTATTGACTTTTTTCAGACGGTCTGATATAATTGAGTTATCAAGAGCAAGGAGGAAATTTTATGTTGACTAAAGAAGAGTTGCCCGAATGCCCTGTCGCTACAACGGTGCAGCTTATAGGGAATAAATGGAAACTCTTAATACTAAGAAACCTCATTTACAGCGGAAAACAGCGTTTCACCGATTTTGCAAAGACCATTCCGGGGATAAGCAAAAAGGTTTTAACCGACAATCTGCGCGCCTTGGAAGACGACGGACTTGTCGATCGCGAAGTGTTTGCCGAAGTTCCGCCGAGGGTGGAGTATTCCTTGTCGGATTTGGGTAAAACCTTAAAGCCCATTCTTGACGCAATGTTTGAATGGGGAACGGATTATAAATCGAATATATAACCGAATGCAAGCAAAAGCGGCGGTCTGACACAAAGCAGACCGCCGCTTTTAAGTTTGTTTACAGTGTTCTGATGCTGTCTACGGGGGATTTTCTCGCCGCTTTGAAGACGGGGATGAAAGTCGCAATCGCGGAGACGAACAGCGAAATCAGAAGGGTTATGCCGACGTTTAATACGTTGAAGTTTAAAAGCGCGGCGGTGGGGATTATCGTCGATTCCGTAACGGAGTTGTTGATTACGTTGCATAAAATGCCCGCACCTATCGAGGAAAGAACGAAGCAGATTATCGCAAATATGAACGCTTCGGAGAAGAATATTCTGAATACGTCCGCCCCTCTCGCGCCTACCGCTCTTAAAATGCCTATTTCCTTTGTCTTTGCCGCAATCGATGCCGAAATGAAGTTTAAAAGCAAAAGAGCCGCAAATCCGCCGAGGATTAATCCTACGACGAGGAAGACGGTTGATAAAGCTTTGATAAGCTCGATCATAAGCTGTATGCCCGAAAATACGTCGTTATCGATCGAGCGAACGACGCCTCTTTCCGGTTCGCCTTTTAAAATATAAGAAATCTGCTCGAGCGAGTTGTTTGTTTTTGCGAGCGCGAAGCTGTATTTCAGTTCACCGTCGGCAACGTATTTCGTAGAAGAAACGGTAAAAGCATATTCCGTAGCATGAACGACGTTTGTAATAAATTCGTCCGAAACGATAAGTTCGCATGGGTCGTTATAGTCGTCGCCGTTTGTATAATAGCCCTTCACGATGAATTCGCCGCTTTCTCCTGCGGAGTTTTTAAAGTAATATTTGCCGTCCGGTTGTTCGGGCGAGGTTTCCGATGTCTTCGTTTTCTCGCTTATTTCGATATCTTCGCTTTGTCGGAGCGGAGCGTAAACTTCGAGTTGTTTGAGCGACAGATCCTCTGCGGCGAAGTTTTTAAGTTCGTTTTTGTCGAGGTCGTAAAAAGTGAACGATTCGACGTTTCGCTTCGCGGATTTTTCCGTGTACAGGTCAGCATAATTCCTCGATGAATCCGTTATCCGAGAATTTGCGATCGTTATTCCGTCGAAAGATGACGTCGATATAAACATTTTTCGAGTACTAACCGGTTGAACGTTATGCGCGCCGTAAAAATCGTCCGAAACGAAAGCGATGAGAGCGAAGCTGTTTTTTAAATAATCTTTAAAGTTCGAAACGAGCTTGTCTCTGTTTTGCTTGTCATTTATCGAAAGTTTGTCGGACGGCGTTTTAAGTTCGTCGAATTTTCCGTCGATAAATCCCGTCCTGTAAATTCCCGCAATTTTCAGTGTTATCGTTTTTTCGTTTGAATAATCGTTTATTTCGATCGTCTTGTTTAAAGCGGAATCGAACCCCGCCGCTTTATAAAGGTTGTCGATATATTCCGAAACGGCTATTTCGCTTGCATTTGCGGGAAAATGTCCGTTAAGAAGTTTAAATCCGTTGTCCTGCAAAAATTTCTCGCCGCAATCGGAAAAACCTTTGAGCCGCGTTTCGGGGAAATAATCTTTTTGGGTTTCGGGAGAAACGTCGAGCGGTATTCCCGCCCGATCCTGAGACAAAAGGTAAACCCCCGCGAATTTCAGCCCGTGTTTGTTGTCGTTAAGATTCCTTATATCCGCTTCCGAAAATCCCGTTTCGCTCTGAAAGGTGTTTGTGTAATTTACCTCTTCCGTCCCCTTTTCCGTGTTCGCGCAGATATATGTATATTCGTACTCGAATGCCGCATTGACCGCGGCGGCGGGATAATCGGCTTCCTGCAAGGCTTTTGCAACCGAATAATCGGGATTGTACGTCATGAAGGCCGACAAAACCCCGAAAAGCGAAAATGCGATGACGGACAAAAACACGGTGAAAACAAGCCTTACGGGTTTGGTTTTTAGTCCGCTCGCGCCGATTTTGAACGCGTGCGAGACGGGTAATTTCGATTTTATGAACTTAGCCTTGCCGTCGTATTTTTTAGCGGGAACGTTTCCCGTATTTTCGAAAGTCTCTTCCGTGCCGTCCGCGCTCAGCTTGCATGCGCGTTTAACGTCCGCAAGCTTTTTGTCTCCCGAAGCGATAATCGCCTCGCCGCCGCGGCGTTTGAGAATATCGACAATATTTTTAACGTCCTCTTCGGTGATGTTCTCGGCTTTTTCGATTCTTATCGTGTCGTCCGAAACGACGCTTACGTTTTCGCTTATTTTCTGCGGCTCGGCAAAGGTTTTGGTTACGTCGCTTATAACTTTTCCGTCGGCAAGCTCGATAATTCTGTCGGCGTAATGCTCGGCGAACTCCCTGTCGTGCGAAACTATTATCACAAGACGTGTTTCGGACAGCTTTTTAAGCGTGTCGAAAATCTGTTTTCCCGTTCCCGAGTCGAGCGCGCCCGTAGGTTCGTCCGCCATGATTATTTCAGGGTCTTTTATAAGCGCGCGGGCGATTGCCACTCTCTGTTTTTGCCCGCCCGAAAGGGTGTTCGGCTTTCTTTTGCCCAGACCTTTGAGGTCAACTTGTTCCAAAAGCGCGTTGACGGTGGCTTTGTCGTTCTTTTTGTTCTGAAGTTGCAACGCGAGCGCGATGTTCTGCTCAATCGTGAACTCGTTTAAAATATTGTATTCCTGAAAAACGAACCCCACGCAGGTGTTGCGGTAACTGTCGAAGTCGGAAGCGGAAAAGTCCTTGCTGCTTCTGCCTTTAACGATGATTTCGCCGCTGTCTGGGCGGTCGAGTCCGCCTGCGACGTTTAAAAGGGTGGATTTGCCCGAGCCGCTTTTGCCGAGCAGAAACACCATCCCCTTTTCGGGGAAGTTTATCGAAACGTCCGCAAGCGCGCGAACGGTTGCGCCGCCTTTGGTTTTGTATTCTTTTACAAGGTTTTTAACTTCAAGCATTAAGTTTCTCCTTATTTTGCTATTTTGAGGTGAACGCGGAAATTTCCTCGTCGGTCATGAACCGCCATTTCGACGGTTTGAGTTCGCCGAGCGTCAAGCTCCCGAACGCCACGCGCTCAAGTTTTATTATTTTATTGCCGCGCGCACCGAAAAGCCGCTTTATTTCGTGGTATTTGCCTTCGGTGAGGTAAATATAGCCGCTTTTTTCGGAAATTCGGTCGATTTTGCACGGTTTTGTGGTGTAACCGTCCTTTAAGGTTAATCCCGCCGTTATCGCGGATATATCCTCGTCCGAATAATCGTCCGCTGTTGCGAAATAATATTTTTTTTCGACGTGCCGCTTGGGCGATAATGCGTTATGCGCCGAAACCCCGTCGTTTGTGAGGACAGCAAGCCCCGTCGTGTCCTTATCCAGCCTTCCGCAGGGGAAAAGATCGAATTTTCTTAAG
This sequence comes from Clostridiales bacterium, assembly GCA_021635425.1. Classification (GTDB taxonomy): domain Bacteria; phylum Bacillota; class Clostridia; order Christensenellales; family Borkfalkiaceae; genus UBA10281. Next base: position 7,783 of record JAJWOJ010000054.1, read on the forward strand.
TTTTCGGGGAGGAGATCGAGAACGGTTTTGTCTCTGCCGTCCTCCGTCGCGCTCACCACGCCTTCCGGCTTGTTCATTACTATATATATAAACTTATTGTAGCTTATCGGCTTGCCTTCCAAAGAAATTTCGTCTTTTTCGGGGTCGATTTTAAAATCGCCCTTTCTGATTGTTTCGCCGTTTACCGAAATAAGCCCTTTTTTGAGATATACGTCGCATTCCTTTCTCGAAAGAATTTTCTGCGACGAAAAAAATTTATCCAGTCTCATAAATAAATGATAGCATAATTTAGATTTTATGTAAAGCGAAGCCTTGCAAAAAAACGGAGAATGGTGTATAATCGACGTATGAAAACAAACGGAAACAAAACGAACGGCAACAAGCCGAACGCCCGTTTTAAGAGCGCGGCGGAAAATCATAAGACAAACGGCGGCAGAAAAGTTAAGGCGAAGGACTATTTTTTAAACCGCAAGGGTATATCCGAAGAGACTATCAGAGAAGTTAAGTCGTCGCGCCTTAAACGCGCGGAAAAGCAGGTCGTTACGGACGAAAAGGACAATAAAAGGCTTTCCGAAGACAGATATTTGTTAACACCTTACGCTTACGACGAAGATTTCAAGGGCTTGGCTAAATTCGGCGCGTGCGATTTCGTAATCGACGGCGCGATCGTCGGCGAAAAGGAAGAAGTGTCGGTCAAGCGCAAGCGCGGAACGTGCTTTTACGCCGATTTCGAAAAAGCGGAAGAAAAGTCGGACGACAGGCGGACGGTGAAGTGTAAAAATTTCTTGTCATGCGGAAACTGCGCGCTTTTACATATCGCTTACGACAAGCAGAAATCCATGAAGCGGGATATCGTAAGGCAGGCGGTCGAGCCTTATTTTGCAAAGGTTTCGGAAACGGTTTCGCTCGGCGAAAACGGTTACAGAAACAAAGCTCACCTCGCGTTTGCGGAAGTCGACAGGCGGCTTATTTTAGGTTTTTTCGACGATCTGACGCATGCCGTAATCCCCATAAAAAAATGCCTTCTGCACGGCGAATGGTTTGAAACCGCCGCGGAAATTATTCTCGGCTGGGCAAGGATGCACAGCTTTCATGCGTATAATCCGCGCACGGGCAAAGGGCTTTTAAGATACGCGCTTTTAAGACATATCGGCGATAATCTCATGCTTACGCTCGTCGTTAACGGCGGCAGGCTTTCGGGTATCGACGGGCTTTACGAGGCGTTGAAAGAAAAATTCGGCAAAGTGTGCTTATACACTTGCGAAAATAAATCTTCGGGGTCGGGCGTGCTTTCGGGTAAACTCCGTCACGAAAAGGGCGAAGAATATTCAGAAGGCGAAATGCTCGGCGTAAAATTTACCTTGTCGCCCGATTCGTTTTTTCAGATAAACGAAAAAACGGCGGAGAGAATTTACTCCGACGTGACCGACATAATCCGAAATTCTTCTGCGGAAAAAGTTATCGATTGTTTCAGCGGAATAGGTATAACGAGCGCGCTTTTCGCCAAAAGCGGCAAAGAGGTAACGAGCGTCGAAATCGTGCCGTCGGCAGTTCGCGATGCCAAGCGAATCGGCGCGTTAAACGGCTTATCGGGGCATATTTCCTATTTATGCGGCGACGCGGCGAAGCTTCTTTGCAAAATCGAAGACGTCGGAAATTCGCTCTTTTTCGTCGATCCGCCCCGCTGCGGACTCGGTGCGAAAACGGCTCTTATGATAACGA
>JAJWOJ010000494.1 GCA_021635425.1 Clostridiales bacterium
CGATAAGAAAGGCGGCGGATACGTTGTCGTTATTGCGAGTGCGATAAACGGCGGCATCGATATTCCGCCCCTTTATAACGACGGTAAAAACGGAGAACACCCCGTGGTTGAAATCGAAAACGAGGCGTTTGCGCTCAGCGATGCTAAGTATGTTCGCATACCTGAAAGTGTGGTAAAAATTTCAACCGACGCATTATACGCCTATGTCGCTCTGGAAAATATTTTCGTGGACGAAAACAACCCCGTTTATAAATCTGTCGACGGCAATTTGTACAGCAAGGACGGTAAGAAGATTATTCGGTACGCAAAGGCGAAAAAAAATACGTCGTTCGATATTCCGAACGGGGTGGTTGAAATAGGTGATTTTGCTTTTTTTGGCAGTAAGAATTTAGTATCCGTAACGATTCCCGAAAGCGTAACGAAAATCGGCGAATGGGCATTTGCGCTTGGCGGATTAAAAATCGCGAATGTTCCGAATAAAGTAAAAACGATAGGCGATTATGCGTTTGACGGTTGTGAAAACCTGGAGCAAGTGTATATTCCCGCCGGCGTAACATATATCGGTGAAAATACATTTGAATGTTGCCGGAATTTACGGTCTGTTTATGTGGATAAGCAAAATCCCGCCTATCAATCAAAAAAATGTTCGCCCGAATCTTCCGATGCGTATTTATGCGCTATGGACGGAACGATTATTTTCGATCCTTCCGAAGCCGATTGCTCGAATGAGGAGTGCGCGGTTGAAAAGCCTGCGAAAACGGATGCTTGTGCGTTTGTCGCTCCTCCGAAAGGTTACGTGTTTGAATACGATACGGAAACGGACGGCTATGCGTTTATTGTCGGCGCATCGGTTTTTGCCGAGAAGCAGGGCGTCGATATTCCGTCCGTTTACGACGATGGTATTCACGGCGAGCGACCCGTAACCGAAATACGAAGAAACGGGCAAATTACGAATTTTCTCGTATATCTGAGCATACCGAAGAGCGTCAAAAAAATCGGCTTCGACGTGTATCCGTATTGTAGGGTAAGTATAATATTCGTTGACGACGAAAATCCGAATTATCAATCTATAGACGGGGTTTTGTATAGTAAAGACGGTGAGAGCCTTATCCGATATCCGCATGGGAAGGTCGATTCGTCGTTTGCCGTTCCCGACGGGGTTGTGGATATATGCGAAAGCGCTTTTGAGGGTTGTCCGAACCTAAAAAATGTGATAATACCCGACAGTGTTCGTTTTATCGGCGGCAACGCTTTTAAGGGGTGCGGTTTGGGAGAGGTAAAATTCCCGAAGGCATATAATTGGGTACTTACTTCTTATATCGACGAAACGCCGCAAAACGTCGGTTGGCTTTCTGCCGATTGCTTAAAAGACGGTAAAATTGCGGCAAAGTACTTATGCAAAAAATATTCAGGTTATATGTGGACTCCTATGCGGGAAATGCCCGATGACCACGAAATCAAACAATTAGAAAAATAAAAAGAGAGGTATAAATATGAAATACACGTCTGCGGAAGCGGGAAAATTGCTTAAAAAACTTAACGAC
>JAJWOJ010000495.1 GCA_021635425.1 Clostridiales bacterium
ATATGCAAAAAAGACGGCTTTAAGGCTTGATGGGGTTCGAATCTCGCTCGGCTAAACGCTTTAAGCATATTTGCGCCCGAAGTCGGGTGGTGAAACCTGAAATCGGGCGCAGTAAATTCCGTAAAGATAAATTATTTGTTGTCTTTATCGTTCTGATTATCCGTGTTCGCCGTGGGCATTTCGGGGATAGCGTCGTTTTTATCTGCCGCGTTTGCCGCGTTATCCGTCGGGGCGCTGCTTTTCGCCTTTTCGTTAGCGAATTCTTCCGCGCGCCTGAAAGGATTTTCCGCACGCTCTTTGTCGCGCTTATCCATGTATTCGAGAATTTCGTTTATATCCTTGCCCTGCATGATGAGGTCGACTTCGTCCTGATAAATGGTTTCTCTCTCTATGAGGAGCCTTGCCATGTTGTCGAGGAGTTTTTTGTTCTCGGTGAGAAGATCAACGGCTTTCTGATGCGCTTCTTTGATGATGCTTCCGATTTCTTCGTCGATAGCCGCCGCGGTGTGTTCGCTGTAACCCGCTTTCGTTTCGTAATCTCTGCCGATGAAAACCTGATCGTTGTCGCCGTAGTTTACAGGCCCTATACGATCGCTCATGCCCCATTCGGTAACCATTTTTCTCGCGCGTTCGGTTGCAGCTTTAATATCGCTGGAAGCACCCGAAGAAATATCCTTGATGATAAGTTCTTCCGCAACTCTTCCGCCGTAAGTCATAACGATGTCGTCCAAAAGCTTTGCTTTGCTCAAATATTGGTCGTCGCTGTCGGGGCGGGTAAGTGTGTAACCGCCTGCCGATCCTCTCGGAATGATAGAAACTTCCTGAACGGGATCGCAGTGGGGAAGAAGACGGGCTAAAATCGCGTGACCCGATTCGTGATAAGCGGTGATGCGCTTGTCGGTTTCGGTAACGAGACGGCTCTTCTTCTGAGGACCCATGATTACTTTATTTATCGCTTCGTATAAGTCTACGTTGGTGATGGCTTTTTCGTTCTTTCTCGCAGCTAAAATAGCCGCTTCGTTGAGAAGGTTCGCGATGTCCGCGCCGGAGAAGCCTGCCGTCATTCTCGCCAAAGTTTTGAAGTTTACGTCGGGAGCGAGCGGCTTGTTTCTTGCGTGAACCTTCAAAATAGATTCTCTTCCGCGCACGTCGGGCATATTGACGTAAATCTGACGGTCGAATCTTCCCGGTCTCATAAGAGCGGGGTCGAGAATATCGGCACGGTTGGTCGCCGCGATGATGATTATTCCGTCGTTCGCCTCGAAACCGTCCATCTGAACGAGAAGCTGGTTGAGCGTTTGCTCTCTTTCGTCGTTGCCGCCGCCAAGCCCCGCGCCTCTCTGACGACCGACCGCGTCGATTTCGTCGATGAACACGATGCACGGCATGCTCTTTTTAGCCATTGCGAAAAGGTCTCTCACTCTGCTTGCGCCCACGCCGACGAACATTTCAACGAAGTCCGAACCGCTTATAGAGAAGAACGGAACGTTAGCCTCTCCCGCAACCGCCTTTGCGAACAGCGTTTTACCTGTTCCCGGAGGG
>JAJWOJ010000496.1 GCA_021635425.1 Clostridiales bacterium
CCGGACGGCGGCACGATCGAATTTTCGATCCGTGAAAAATCCGCGACCGGAAATGTCTGCATATACGAATTCGAGGTGCACCTTGGCATTTCAAATCCGAATTATTTTTGCCGTCCGAAAGTTCGGATAGCATAACCGTTCTCGTTCCGTCTTTATAGTTGAACGTGAACGTAATTTTATCGTCGTAAACGTAAATAGCGTTTATAAAACCGTCTATCAGCCGTTGTTTTCCTTCTTTCGTCGAAATATCGAGTTTGCCGAACTTCTCTATTCCGAAACGAATTTGTTCTTTCGTTAAGAACGGCTTTTTGATTTTCTCCTGCAAAATCGTAATTTCGAGTTCCTTCTTTTCCTTTTCGAGCGCGGCGAATCTCTCTTTCGTCGTATCGAAAATAATTCCTTGTTCTATGGCTTGCATTATGTTTGCAAGCCGTTTTTCTACGTCCGAAAGTTGCGCTTTCAATTTCGGTATTCTCGGATTTTCTTCTCCTTGCAACGCATAAATTCTATCGGTAAGATAATCCTTGATTTCATCGTTTTTCAGAATATCGAGCGCGGCTTTTACCGCCAAATCTTCAATCCATTCTTTTCGAACGGGCTTTTTGTCGCAAATATGTATCTTTTTCGTGTTGGCGCATTTATAATAGCGATACACTCTCGAAGTTCCCGTCCCGCTTTCGCCGACCATATGCGCGCCGCATTTGCCGCAAAAAAGTTTCAACGTTAAAAGATATTCGTCCTCGGCTTTTTTGCGAGCCGGAGAACGCTTATTCTTTGCGAGAATTTCCTGCACGCGGTTGAATAATTCTTCCGAGATAATAGCGGGAATTCCGTTCGGCACTACGGTTTTCTGAAACTTATACTCGCCTATGTATCTGCGATTAGAAAGCATTCTCTGCACGATATTTATCGTCATTTTGCCGTTGCGATATGTTCTGATATTGTGTTCGTTGAGATAATCGACGATTTCTTTGATTTTGTAACCGTCGGAATACATCTCGAAAATTTGTTCGACGATGGGGGAAGTAAGTTCGTCTTTTTCGTAACAATGCTCGGCGTTGACTTTGTAACCGAAAGTAACTTGTCCGCCGTTACACAAACCTTTCAATACGTTTTCGGTCATACCGCGGGAAACCTTTTCGGCGAGTTCGGCGGAGTAATATTCAGCCATTCCTTCAAGGACAGATTCAAGAAGGATGCCCTCGGAGCCTTCGCCGATAGATTCTTTGGCGGATATTACTTTTACGCCGTTCTTTTTCAGAAGGCTTTTATAATGAGCGGAGTCGTAACGATTACGGGCAAACCTGTCGAGTTTCCAAACGATAATACAATCGAAAGCGTGCTTATAACTGTCTTTGATCATTCGCTGAAATTCGGGACGGTTATCCGTTTTGGCAGTCAACGCGCGATCGATATAGTTGCCGATAACGTCGATTTCGGCGCGTTCGGCAAATTCCATACATTCGCGAAGTTGCCCTTCGATACTTGCCTCTGTTTGATTATCCGAACTATATCTCGCGTATATAACTGCTTTCATTT
>JAJWOJ010000497.1 GCA_021635425.1 Clostridiales bacterium
CACAACATATATTACAAATCAAAGTCTTGTTGCTCCCGACAAAGATTCGGCTACGATTTATACCGCAGATTTCGGTGCGGGAAGCGCGGATTATACGTGGAAAGATTGGAATATCGTAAACGGCGGAATTTACGGTCTTACGTTTGAAGACGGCAACAAAGATTATAAAGTTTGTTTAAACGGCTCGGCGGGTAACCCCGCAACCGCCGTCACGAAAGATATCGACGTTGCGGGCGCAAGGCTTATCTCGGTAGATAAGAAAATTGACTATACGAAAGATTCTGCTTTCGGCAGTAATCTCACCGTGACCGTTCTTGCAGGCGAAAACGAAATTAAAGCGGATAAAAACGGATATTTCAGTCTGCCCGAGGGGACGACAACCATAAAAGTTAAATTCAGTACGGAAGAATACGTAACTTTTAAAAAAGTTTTCGTGAATGATGTTGCTGTTCTTACAGACGTCGGCGCGGCGATAAGAACGAATACTCCCTACGGAATCCGTTGGACGGCAAGAGTGAAAACGGCGGCGTGGAACAAACTCGTTGAAGCTTACGGCGAAGCAAACGTTAAAGCGGGCGTTATCGTAGCCCCGCTCGAGTATCTCGGCAGCGGCGAGACCGCCGTTCCTTTCACGATCGACGCGTTTAAAGCCGCAAATCTGAAATACGTCGATATCGTTACCGATACGTTCAATGCAAAACTCGAAAACGAGGTTGAAGGTTACAGCGGATTTTATGCTTCGCTCGTAAACATCAAAGCGGGCAACCTTAACCGCAAATTTATTGCAAGATCGTATGTCGCCGTGACGAAAGACGGCGTAACTGCTTATTATTACGGCGAATATTCGGCAGAAGATAATGCGAGAACCATCTATGAAGTAGGCAAAGGCGCGATCGCGAGCGAAACGGAAAGCGAAAACGTCAAAGCGTTCGTTAAGAACGAAGTTCTCGATAAAATAGCGGATGTTACCGTTAAAGACGGCGTTGCCGCTATGACTGGCATAAACGGTTACACGTCGCCTTACAGCGTTTCGATCAACGGGAAAGTTCTGACGATAACGGTTAAAGACGGCGCGGACGTGAATTTAAGCGAAGTTCTTAAAATCGTATGCGTAAACGGCAAAAACTGCAAACCCACGGTTTCGGGTAATCTCGCAACCGTCACGATAAACTGAGGAGGGAGAACGAACATGAAAAAAGAAATCTATGAATCTCCGGAATTTTGCGTTATACAGTTGGCGGAAAACGACGCCGTTCGGACCAGCAACGGTAAAGACGGCGATATGTACGGCGACGATATTTTCGACGAATGGGGAAAAGTATAAGCCGATTTACGGATAAAAGCACAAAAGAACCGCAGAATTTTGTTTTCGGAAAGAAAAATTATATAAAAAAGCACTTTTTTTACGAAATAAAGCAAGACAAGCGGGTTTTTCGGGTGTACAATATGTATGCTTAAAGATATAAGCGGTCTTTCGCGCCGATATTTCCGCGCTTTATGCCGAATTCGCCTTCGCCCGTACCGCCAAGTAC
>JAJWOJ010000498.1 GCA_021635425.1 Clostridiales bacterium
AAAAAAAGCCCTGCCGCGTGAATGACGCGGCAGGGCTTGAATATTTTACATGTAAAATTGTTCGATTTTTATAATTCCAGTTCGTCGAGAGTTTTTTCAAAACTCGGAAGAATGTTCGATATGAAATACTTAACGGCTTCGTCGTCGATAGCGCGGATGTCCGCCCCTATGCTCTTTTTAGCCTTTAAAAATTCCTTGTTTCCGCTCTTAACCTCTTCCGCACACTTGATATACGCGGCGATTCTGTCTGCGGCTTTCATTATTTTATGCTCTTCCGTCGTTTTGTCGGCAAGGATAAAACCGCGGTAATCGGGTTTCAATTCCTCGGGAAGCTTGTCGATAAGCTTTTCGGACGCTAAATCTTCCAGATCCTTATAAGCGGTGTTTATCTGCGAATTGAAATATTTGATGGGAGTGGGCAAATCGCCCGTGATAACCTCGCTCGCTTCATGATAAACGGCAAGGCACAAAACCTTGTATTCGTCCACGTTGCCGCCGAACATTCTGTTTTTAATAAGCGCGATTGCATGCGCGATTTCGGCAACCTGCAAACTATGCTCCATGATATTTTCTTCCGTGACCGAATACATAAGCGACCAGCGCTTGATATATTTCATTCTCGAAAGGTATGCAAAAAAATCGTAATCCATAATTATCCTCGCTTTTAATAGTCTGTTGCGGAGTTAAACAGTACGACGTACAGTCAAAAAAACCGCCGATAAACGACGGTTTTAACAAACTGTTTTGTTTTTACGCGTTTCCGCCGTTTTTCAAAAGCTCCTCGGTTACGCCGTTTGCCTTCGCGGTTTCGTGAATTTCAAACTTCAGACCGCTCGAGCAGCCCGAAAAAATATCCTGTCCGATTCCCGAAGGCTGCATTGCGGAAGAAATATAAACGCTCGTAAGAGCTTTGCAATCTTCAAACGCATGGTCTCCGATTTTTGTTACGGCAGTAAGCTCCGCTCTTGTGATACGGGTGTTTTTGAAAGCGTATTCGCCGATTTCCTTAACGTTTACGCCGAATTCGACGGTGGCAAGCGCAACGCAGTTTGCAAACGCGCTGTGACCTATAATCATCCCCGCGTTTTCTTCGGCAGATCTGTCCGCGCTTTCTTCCGAAACTTTAAGATTTGCGGCAAGTTCGACAAGCGTAAGATTACTGCAACCGCTGAACGCGTCCGTGCCGATTTCGAGATATCCTTTAGGAACAAAGACCTTTTTAAGCCTTTCGGTACCCCTGAACCCGTTATTCGCAACGGCGATAACTTTCTTTCCGTCAAGCTCCGTCGGAAGAGTAATCTCCGAGGGCAGTTCGGTTAAATTGTCGTTATTGAGTTTTATCGCGCAAGTGCCGTTTTCGCTGTCGATATTAACGGCTTCAAAAAAGCGCGCGTCGGTGGTTTTGTCGGTTTTTTTCAACGCGTCGCACGAACTCATACCCGTTAACATAAACACGGCAACCAAAAGACAAAGAAATATCTTTTTCATGTTACACCCCTATTTTTTTATCTTAATTACATTATAGCATAG
>JAJWOJ010000499.1 GCA_021635425.1 Clostridiales bacterium
CTTATATACTATAACAGATTTTTAAAGATATTGCAAGCATTTTGACGGGGTATTTCAAAAAAAATTAAAAAAATTTATTCGGGTTTAAAAACGGGTTTTATCGTTAAATCATAAACGCGGAAAGTTTTGCATGCTTTCCGCCGCCCTTCAATAAGCCGACAAAAATCCTTTCGGAAATTTTGTCGGCTATAATTCTTTAAAAATCCGATATCACAAATCGGTCGCGACGCCTAAAAACAACGGCATGTGCGTTGCGTTGTCGATAATTCCGAACACGAACGGACGATTCAGAATTATATAGATATTTTCCGTCGGAGCTGCCGATTCCCCTTTCATTCCGCCGATAGTTATCGCCGCGGCTCTCGTTCCGTTTCTGTCAAGCTCGATTCTGGTTTTCTGAAGCACAAACCCGAGATACAAATCGCCGACAAGCGTTCTGCCCATTTTATCGAATTCCGCTTCATCGGAAAATGCTTTCTTAATACCCATACCCTGCAACGTATCGTTGAGTGTTTTCGAATATTCGAAAGAAAATTCGGGTATGCCCGCTTTTACGACGACGGGATATTCGTTATCGCTATCGTCCGCTTCAAAAGCTTTTTTATATTTTTCGCCGTCAAGCGAAGCTATAAAATCGTAAATATCAACGTTTTCGTCGGGCAGAATTCCTAAAAAAGAATACTTCCCGCCTTTATATCTCTTCAAAAATCCATCCGCGTTTCCGAAATCGAGATAAGCGGATTCAGTTGAACGGAGCATTTCGACTTTTTTGCTTTCGCCGCCGTAAGTCGTAAAATAATCGCTTTTTATATCCTTTTTTTCGTATTCCGTCTGCCACTTCGCGTCAAACAAGAGGGCGTTTATAAGATAAATCATATCCCTCGGATCTATTTCGTCAAGAACGTCCTTTATCATTCCGTCGGTTTTGTTCAGACACCAATTATTGACGTCTTTAAGCGTCTGCGCGTTGAAAGCCGACCTGTATACCTCGGCGTTGTAAACTTCCTTAACCGTTTTCAGAAAATCCTCTTCAACGTCAACCGCGCCGTCTCTTACCCACACGGAATTCGCAAGTTTAACCTCGTTTCCGCCATCCGACAGAATTTTATTGATAACGGCATTCACGTCTTCTACCTTCCCGCCGAAAGCGGACTCGAATTCCGCCCTCGTTTCCCCTTCCGCGCCGTTAGCGATCATTCCGAGGCACGCCGCCGCAGACAACGGTGAAACGAGTACGTTTTTGCCGCGCTCGTCCTTAGCGACGTTTTTAAGAAGCTCCGCGCCGAACCCGTTCAGCCCGTCGCTCACGTTTTGTTTGATTTCGGTTCCGCCCGCGGCTTTAGCAAACGAAAAATTTGCCGTAAGTTCCGCGGCTTTAACTTTCTTAGGGCTATACTTACAAGCCCCCGCCCCTAAAACAGCCATAACACCCGCCGCAAAGCAAGCCAAAACTCTCATTTTTCCGCTTTTCATACTAACCTCCTCTGCCATGTTATTATAATAATATAACATTGACAACCATTATC
>JAJWOJ010000500.1 GCA_021635425.1 Clostridiales bacterium
ATTATATACTACAATTAAATTAAAATCAAGTGTTATGAAGCAGAAATATCGAAAAAATAAAAAAATTTTCTTTTTTTGCAAGGCTTGTTTTTCGTTGACTTTTAATTTTTCGTAGAGTATAATCAATTCTCGTGTAATAATAACCATTAACGAAGAAGCAAAGGTATAAACATGAAAGAAGAAATTTTAAATACATTATACTATCTCGCGGTGATCCTTATTTTCGCAAAAAGCTTCGGGCTTTTAGCAAGAAAAATAGGTCTTCCGCAAGTTGCGGGCATGGTTATCGCGGGCGTTATTTTAGGGCTTTTAAGCAATTTTCACCGCGACGACAACGCTATTTTAAGTACGATTTTCATGAAACCGAGCGCGAAAGAAAAAGATATTTTAAACGCGTTCAGCCAGATCGGCGTAGTTCTCATTCTCTTTTCGAGCGGACTCGAAACCGACCTCGATAACCTTAAACACAGCGGTCTCGCCGCCACGTTTATAGCGCTGTGCGGCGTTCTCATCCCCATCGCTTTAGGGACTTTGGGTTCGATGTTTTTCCTTAACGGATTTGCGGCTTACTCGCACGAAAAACTTCTCAACGCGATTTTTGTCGGAACCATCCTCGCCGCGACGAGCGTGGGCATAACCGTCGAAACGCTTAAAGAGATAGGCAAGCTCAACTCCAGGGTAGGACAGACGATAGTAAGCGCGGCGGTTATCGACGACGTTCTCGGCATAATCGCGCTGAGCATAGTGACGAGCCTCAAAGGCGGCGGAGCTTCGCAGATCTGGATAACTCTCCTCAAAGCCGTAGGTTTCTTCGCGTTCTCGATCGGTCTCGGAATACTTCTTCGGATATACTTCAAATGGGAAGAACATAAATTTCCGCATAAGAGACGGACGAGCATTTACGCGTTCGGCATGTGTTTCCTCTTCGCTTTCTGCGCCGAGAAATTTTTCGGAATAGCGGCGATAACGGGCGCGTATATGGCGGGAATAATGCTCAGCGGACTCGAAGACACGCAATTCGTGGACAGAAAAGTCGTCGTCAGCGGATATATGATTTTCTCGCCCATATTCTTCTCGTATATCGGAATTTCGGCAGATTTCAGCGGATTCAGCTGGTCGTATCTTTTGTTCGGGCTTACGTTCGTCGCTCTCGGAATAATAGGAAAAATCGTCGGATGCGGGCTTGTAGCAAAGCCGTTCGGGTTTAAAAACAAAGAGTGTGCGACGATAGGTTGCGGAATGATCGCGAGAGGAGAAGTCGCGCTTGCCGTTTATTCTTCGGGAAGCATGCTCATGGCGTCAAACCCCGCGGAAAGGCTCGACCCCCTCGTGGCAACGATAATGCTTATCGTTATTTCGTCCATTCTCTGCCCCGTTCTCCTGAAACTTCTTTTCAAGGACAAAACGGAAACGACCGAACCCGATCGTCCGTCACCCGCAATTCAGCAATAAAACAACGACTTTAAACGGGGTTTACCGCACAAAAATGCGGTAAACCCCGTTTCATTATAT
>JAJWOJ010000055.1 GCA_021635425.1 Clostridiales bacterium
ATTGTACTACGCAGGGCTTAACTTTATGCCGATGATCTGTACTTTGCCGAAATCGGGTATGCTTACCGAAGCGGAAAAATCCTACATTTCCCGCGACCTTACCGACAGCAAATGGTGGGGCAAAATCGACGAGCTTATGCAGGAATATAATATGGTTTATTATTTCTCCGAGCTTTCGGGTCTTGCGAACGACCACGAATCGTCCGTCCGCCGCGAGTCGATGATAAATTCCGACGCCGTTGCCGACGCTCGTAAAATTATCCCCAACCTTAAAAACTGCGTAGGCGTTAAACTGGTAGACGAACCTGCATTGTCTTCTTTCGACGAGTTCGCCAAGTGGGCGAGATATTACGCGAGAATTACCGACGCGGACGGCAATCTTTTAGGTCTCGACGCGCTCGTAAACCATATCGGCAGCTACGAATATATGGCGGAATGGGTAAAAAAGGCGGGCAGAGAAGTAAATATGATAAGTTTCGACGCTTATCCGTTCTTAAACGGCGGCGTAAACTACGCGACTCTTGCCCTTATGGATCAGGTCCGTCAGCTTGCGAACTCTAAAAATATGAGAATTGCGATGTATCCGCAGTCCTGCGCGTGGGCGGGGGCGAGAATGCCTAATCTCAACGAAATTATCTGGCATTTCAACACCAATCTTGCTCTCGGAGCTACGCAGTTCACCTATTTCAATTACACTATGTACCCTGCGGAAGGTTGTTCGGACGCTATTTTTGCGATCGACGGATCGGTTCTTCACCCGGAACTTCTCGAAGGACTTACCGAGTATCATAAGCAGATCCGCGCGCTCGACGCTAACGTAAGACTTACCGAATATAAGGTTACGGAATCATATATGACAAGCTCGCAGATAGGTATAAAAATGCTTCCCGCGACGGGCTTCGTAATCAATAAAGAAGGTCTCGGTTCGACCGATCTTCTTATCACGAAGTTTCGGTCCAACGATTACGAATCCCCCGTTTACTATGTCAACATCGTAAACAATTCCTTCGAAAAGGCAATGTACGATCAGGAATTCCTCCTCGACGACGACGCGAATATCGATCACCTCGAAACGTATAACTACAAGACCGGTAAATTCGAGCCGCTGGACGTCGTAAACAATTCGTTCATAATGTCGCTCGAAGCTTCGGAAGCGGCGTTCATCAAAGTCGTCGAAGCCGCATAAGCCGAGCCTGGCAGAGCCGAATAAAACGAGCCGGACGGAGCCGAACAAAACCGAGCGGTCAAAAACGGCAAAAGGCTTTAATCGGTTGATAAAAATCGCCCCGAAAGGAAAACGGGGCGAAGATATCGGAAGACATCGGAAAGTAAAAAACATCAGAAAGTAAAAGAAGACAGATAACAATGAAAATTACCGTTTTGGGTTGCAGCGCGTCGGAGGGAATCCCCGCCATATTCTGCAATTGCGATCTTTGCAGACAAGCGCGCGAGCGTAAAATTTACAGAACGCGCAGTCAGATACTGATAAACGACGATATGCTCGTGGATTTCCCGCCCGACACTTATTATCGTTCGCTGGTAATGGGCGTGGAACTCGGAAAAATCGAAAACATACTCGTTACGCACAGCCATTGCGACCATTTCTATGCGGACGATTTCTTTGCGAGAGGAGACTGGTCGTCGTTCTGCCTGCCGGTGGAGACGGTTACCATTCACGGAAACACCGCGATAAGAAACGCTTTCGAAAGAAACGGATACGCGAAGAAAAAGGGTACTTACGTACACGAATCCCGCGGAATGATAAACGGTTATAACGTTTACGATCAGAGCAGCGAATACACCGTTCATAAGCCTTTCGAAACGTTCACGGCGGGGAAATACGTCGTTACGGCGTTGCCCGCGAAACATATCCCCGAGGAAAACTGTTTCATATATCTGGTGCGCGAGGGTGATAAAACCTTGCTTTACGCCACCGATACGGGATATTTCAAGAGAAGCGTGTTCGATTATTTCGTAAAAAACGGAATAAAGCTCGACGCGATGATCGTCGATTCCACTTACGGGCTTGTTTGTTCTTCGGATAAAGCGCATATGAACTTTTTCGATAACGACGAGCTCAGAAAAGAACTTATGTCTCTCGGAATCATAGACGAGAAGACGCAGTGCTATTTAACTCACATTTTCCACGGCGCGGCAAAAGACCTCGATTTGCTCGAGAAAGCCGTTCCGGAAGGTTATACGTTGCTTCGCGACGGATATACGTTTACGATTTAACTTTAATTCGGTAAGGTAAAGAATATGGTTAATTTTGTAGCGGATAACGTCGGGTTCAACGACGTAAATCTGCGAAATCTTAAAATCGAATATACGAAAGCGGAAACGGTCGGCGGCTCGGAAACGATAAAATACCCGTTCGACAGCCTGTGTTTCGTGGCGAACGGAACGGGGTTTGCAAGCTCGGGCGGAAAAACCTGGCGCGACCTTTCCCGCGGGGAAACCGTATACGTCAGGAAGAACGAAGAGTTTACTTTCGTTTCCACGGGAACGGACGAATTCGAAATTTATTCCGTTATCGTCGACACCTACGGAAACGACGACTTTTTCGGCGCGATAGGGTTTTCGAACGAAAAGAGGGTGTGTTCGCTCGACGGAAAAATGACCGTCGTCGAAGAGATTTACAAAACGGCGAAAAAGGGTAATTCCGCTTCCGCATACGAGAGCGTGGGTAAGTTTTTCGAAGTGATTTCTTATTTCGCGCAAGCGTCCGAGGGCGAAGAAAAGCCACGTACGGACGAAAACGAATACGTTGCGAAAGCTAAGGAATTCATTCATATGCAGTATCACCTTGACATAAACGTCACGATAATCGCCGAAGCCGTTTATCTCAACAGATCATATTTCAGCACGATGTTCAAAAGCGTGACGGGGGTTTCTCCGCTCGAATATCTGATAGATTTCAGAATAAAACAGGCGTGCAAACTCCTTGCGATGGGCAAGGGCGTAACGGATACCGCGATGCTTACGGGATTTAATTCCGCTTCGGCGTTCGCGGCGCACTTTAAAAGAAAAATGAAAGAAACGCCTTCAGAATACAGAGCGAAGGCGATTTCAGGAGGAAAGAAATGAAAAAAGTAAGTAAAATTTTATCAGCGGCAATGGCGGTATGTATGCTTGCGACTGTGGGGGCTTCCTGCGGAAGAGACACCGGCGGAACAAGCGTAGACACCACGAAAGTTCAGCTCCTCGTCGGTAACTTCAACGGCGGATACGGAAACGCCTGGCTTAATAAGGCGGTAAAAAGATTCACCGAAAAATACAAGGATTACGATTTCGGAAACGGAAAGAAGGGCGTTCAGATCACTATCGACGACAGCCCGCGTTATTCGGGTAAGATCGAAAACACCATGTCGAGCTGGGCGCAGAACGTTATTCTTGCCGAAAACGTCAACTATTACAACCTTGTGGACATCAAGGACGCTTCGAGCAAATACCTCGTCGACATCTCCGACGTAGTGAACACGCCCGTAAATCAGGATTTCATCACCGGTAGCGTCGATTCCGCTTACGCAAACGATACCAAGACCATCGGCGAGATAATGAACGGCGAAATGAGAGACTATCTCAACGCGGACGAAAACGGAAAATATTACGGCGTACCTTTCTATGAGGCAACCGTAGGTATCGTTTACGACCTTGACGTGTTTGAAAAATACGGATTTTATTACGCTGCGGAAGGCTACGGCGACGCGGAAGGCTTTATTCAGGACACTGACGGAAACTGGATCGGCGAAGGCGGAAAAGTCGTAGGGAAAGCAAGCGAAATGAGCTATACGGACGCTTTGAAAGCCGGCGTTAAGCTCGGCAACGGACCCGACGGAAAAGCGGGAACGTATGACGACGGCTGCGCCGCGACTTACGACGATTTCTTCAAGCTTTGTCTCCGTATGAACGCACGCGACGTATTCCCCCTTACCTGGCCCGGGGCGCAGGAAACATTGAGATACCTCAATTACCTTGCTTATAACCTCTGGACGGATTACGAAGGCGTAGATCAGATGGGTCTTAACTATTCTCTTTCGGGAACGGCGAGCGACCTTATCAAACTCGACACTTATAACTCCGCTACGGGAACTTACGAAACCGAATCGGTTGCCGTCACCGACGCCAACGGTTACGAACTTCAGCGTCAGGCAGGAAAGTACGAAGCGATCAACTTCATCAAGAGAATACTTTCCGACGAGAGAAATTTCGACCCCAAAACGTGCGTAAGCGATACGAGCCAGAAGGACGCCGAAAGACGGTTCATTCTCTCCGCCGCTCCCGACATCAAGGACAGAGCGATGCTTATCGACGGAAGCTGGTGGCAGAACGAAGCGAAGAATATGTTCGAGGATATGGCTGTCGATTACAATAACGACGCGTATCGCGCGGAAAACCGCCGCTTCGGGCTTTTGCCCCTTCCCAAGGCTAACGCAAGCAAGGTCGGCGAAGAGTCCGCTCTTGCGTTCAACACCGCAACGGTAATTTTCGTTAATAAAAAGACGACTACGGACGAAACGACGTTAAAGGTCGCAAAGCAGTTCATCAAGTTCCTTCACACTCACGAATCGCTTTACGAATTCACTTCCACGACTTCTTCGGCTCGTCCTTACACGTACGACCTTTCGGACGCGGAGAAATCCACGCTCACGAGCGTTGCAAAACATAACTACGAACTTCACTCTGCGACGAATTTCGTATTCCCGTACTCCAAGCAGACGATCGTCCGCTCCAACTACGATAGATTCTCCTGCTCGGGCTACCTTGTTTTCCAGGCTTACGGACAGCAGGAAACGATACTCGCTCAGAGATTTCTCACCAACAAGGACACTACCTCGTGGGACTACTTCACGTCTATGGTAAAATGTCAGGGTAAGGAGTTCTGGGAAACCAATTTCGGTAAAGATATCGGTAAATAATCCGTAAAGGATAATTCTATAAACGAAGTGTAACAATGCGAAAAAGAACAAAATCTGAAAAGCCGACCTTATTCGAAAAGGCGGTAAACAGCCTCGGGTGGGCGTGGTACTCTTTGAAACTCAAAGTATCCTCGCTCTTCCCGAAGCGGGAAAAAATAGCCAA
Source organism: Clostridiales bacterium (assembly GCA_021635425.1). Classification (GTDB taxonomy): domain Bacteria; phylum Bacillota; class Clostridia; order Christensenellales; family Borkfalkiaceae; genus UBA10281. The sequence continues at coordinate 5,083 of JAJWOJ010000055.1, forward strand.
ACTCGGCGCAAAAAGAAGAAAAGACGCGTTTTTCGTTTACGGAATGCTTCTTTTGCCGCTTATTCAGTTCGGAATTTTCTATATCGGGGTTAATATCAACTCGATATTGATGACTTTCCAGAACTATGTCGACGGCGAATATCAATGGGCGGGTTTTTATAACTTCGAATTTGTCTGGAAGGACTTCATAAGTCAGGATATTTTCGGCAGCGTAGTCAAAAACTCCGTGTTGTCGTTTGTCATAGTGCAGCTTATGTCGCCGCTCATTTTGTTTGCGACATACTTTATTTACAGAAAATTCGTAGGGTACAGATTTTTCAAAATAATGCTGTTTTTGCCCACGATAATTTCGATAGTAATAACGGTTACGATTTACAAAAAGGTTTGCGACGTGGCTATCCCGGCTATCTGGTCGAATCTTTTCAACATGAGCATACGAGGGCTTTTAAGTAACCCCGATACCCGATACGGGGCGGTTATGTTTTTCTATCTGTGGCTGAGTTTCGGAAGCTTAATGCTTATGTATCTCGGGGCGATGAACGGAATTTCCGATTCCATATCCGAAGCCGCGAGACTTGACGGCGCGAGCAATATTCAGGAGTTTATATACATCGTTTTCCCGATGATATATCCCACGTTCTCCACGCTTTTTTACACGTCCGTGGCAACGATATTCACAAACCAGATCAACTTGTATTCGTTGTGGGGAATTTCCGCGCCGCCCGCCGTTATGACGTTCGGTTACTACTTGTACAGAGAAGTTGTTATGGCCGGAGAAGCTCGTTATCCGGGCTTAGCTGCGCTCGGCGTTATGATGACGCTCGTAGCTGCGCCGCTCACGTTCTTCTTCAAATGGTTGCTCCAAAAACTCGGACCGAAGGTGAACTGATGGAAAAACGAAAAAATAAATCGGGCGTTTCGCCCTTTGCCGTAATAGTATTCGTGTTGCTTATTCTTTACACGGCGTCGTTTCTGCTTCCCGTTTTATGGGGCGTAAACCTTTCGCTTAAAACGAACAACAACGCGGAACTTCACCCGTTCGGGATAAATTTCCCGTTGCGTTTCGAAAATTACGCTACGGTATTCAAGGAATTCGCGGTTTCGGTTTACACCGATACAGGCTCGCACACCTATTATATGGAGCATATGCTCTGGTTCACGCTCGTTTACGCGGTTGCGTGTTCGTTCGTGAACATAGCGGTAACCTGCCTCGTCGCGTATATCACCGCGCGTTTCGATTTCAAAATCTGCAGAATTATCGACGGTGTGGTAATCGTCGCGATGATTTTGCCGATAGTAGGATCTATGCCGAGCGAACTGCGCATAATGCGCGCCCTCGGGATGTACGATTCCCTTTGGGGAATGATGATAATGAAAGCAAACTTCGTCGGCGGAACGACGTTCCTTATATTCAACGTCGCGTTCAAAGGTTTCCCGAAAGATTTCGAGGAAGCCGCCTGGATTGACGGCGCGAGCAACTTTACCGTTATGATGACGATAATGATGCCTATGATAAAAGCGACGTTCTCCACAATGTGGCTGCTTTCGTTCATAGGTTTCTGGAACGATTATCAGACTCCGCTTCTGTATTTCCCGTCCAAGCCCACGCTTTCTTACGGTTTGTTCAGATTTACGACCGACACGGCGGGCGTAGCCGGCACAAGCACGCCGCTCGCGCTTGCAACCTGTTTCCTTTTAATGATCCCCATTCTTATTGTGTTCTTGTTCACTTCGGAGAAACTCATAGGAAACGTGTCCGTAGGCGGACTTAAAGAGTGATATCCCGTAAAACAGGAAATCAGACAGTTAAAAATTATTCCGTCCGTTTCTTTCACTCGATAAAACGGAAAGGGCGGCGGATAAACTTCGATAAAATATCGACAAGGAGATATCTTATATGAAAAAGATAATGATGAGAATTTTGGCTTTGCTCGTCGCGGCGATAACCGTGTTCGGACTTGCTTCGTGCGGAACGACCCCTTCGGGAAGTTCGACTTCCGACGGTGGCGGCGACAAAGAAAACACGAATTTGCAGAGGTATTTCGCGCCCGTCGTTAAAGTTTCCAAAACGGGACTTGCGACCTGGACCGATCTCGAAGGCGCGGAAAAGTTCGTTTATGCGATAAACGACGGCAAAGAAACGGAAACCACGGAAAAATCCGTTCAGCTTCAGCTTAACGACAAAATCGTCGTTAAATGTCTCGGCAACGGAACGACCCGCAGAGACAGCCGCTGGTCTGAAAGCGCGCAGTACGTTCCCGCTCACAGCTTTGTTTTGGAACGCAGCGGAAACGCGGATACAACGTTCAACGTTTATAAACCCGACGGCAGCATCGTTCTCGACACGATCGGCGGAACTAAGCAGAACGGCGATATAATAAACGTCGGAGAAGAATATATATTCGAATTCGACATAACGGTAGGACCTTACCACAACGCGCTTTTAATAGCGGGCGTTGAGGACGCGGTCATCTCCGACCTTACCTGGTCGGACAGAATGTATTCCGAAAGAGACGGCGAAACCGCCGATACTTCGGATAAGTTCTACGAAGTTCTTTACGAAACCACTTACGACCTTTACCCGAATTATGCTTCGCTTCACAGAAGCACCTGGTCTTATACGGGAGCTTATTTCCCGGACGATAACGGTGTGGGAATGTCTACCTACGGCTGGTATATGAAAAACACCCCCGCGGCTTCTGAGGGCGGCGTTTACGATACGAGCGCGGACGGATTCTGGACGATCGAACCCAACTGGTGTTCCACGTTCTACGGCGCGCATTTCTTAAGCACCAAGAAACAGTCCAAAGAAAGAATGGAATCGGGCTATAAATACGTTCGTTTCAAAATCAAATACAATTCCGCTCATATCTACGGCGCGCCTTGTATAGACGGCGTCGAGGAATACGGAAAAACGCTCGGAAAGGACGAGTTCAATTTCTTCGCTCTCGTTCATCAACAGGAAAAATATCTGTTCTTCAACAGCGACAACGTTACCGAGCGTACTCCCGCAAGCGGCTCGTTTGCGACCGACGATAACGGCAAAGCCGCTTCCGACGTCACGTTGTACAACGCGGAAACGGGCGAAAAGGTCTTCGCGGACGGCTCTCACGGCAACGCGATTTCCCCGAACAAGAAATATATCCTCGAAATAAACGCCGAAGGCGATCTTAACGGAAGCGTTGCTTTGACGGGTATTCAGGACGCCCTTATTTCGGACGTGACCTGGTCGGATAAGATTTACGCCGAGAAAAACGGCGAAAGCGCGGTTAAGGACACTCTCAGAGTCCTCGAAATGGACGTAGAAAGCCACCACCTCGCCTCGCAAAGGCCGCTTTTCCACAGATTGTGGAAGACCTCGGACGGCTACACCGGCAACTATAAAGGAAACTGCGTCATAAACAACGACGGAGCTATCGACACCGCGGTTGCGGCTAACAGATCCTCGGTAAACAACCGTTGTCTCGAATTTGCGAGAAAGATCTGGCTTGCCAGCGCGATGACGAGCAAAGAGGCGGGCAAAAAGTATTTCAGACTTACTATCGAATGGCGTAGCTTCGATACGATTCAGGTAGGACACGTTGTCGAAGATAAAAACGACGAAAATTACGGCAGACTTGCCGCGTTCGATTTTAACGCGTTCGTTTACAGCCCCGCGGGCGGAAGATACCTGTATCTTGCGGCTTAAAAAGGCTTGAAAGTCTTTCGACTTTGCTAAATCGACAGGATAGGACAAAGCCATATAGATTTTCATAAGCCCGAGAGGCGCTTTGAAATTTGTTACGACCATATGGAGGAGGTTATAACGGAGGTTAATCCCGACTTCATAATCGCGATCGTCGCGGACTATCCGAATAACGACGGCTATCTTCCCGTAATCGGCGGAACGGTTATTCCGTTGTCTGCCGAAACGGCTAAACTCGGTCAACCTTATATCTACCTTTACAAAGACGCCGGCGGCGATTATCTCGCGAAATATAACGATCCGGCTATCGTGACCAAAGGGTATAACAAAAAGGATAAAACCGATACAGGCGGGGAAATATAAATCCCGCCTGCGGTGAAAAATATATGGAGGCAAATATGAAAAAA
>JAJWOJ010000501.1 GCA_021635425.1 Clostridiales bacterium
ATCATATCATCTCATTTTTCAATAAATCCCCGTATAAGTCGATTATAGCGCAATTTCGAGCGCAACTTCAATCATTTTATCGAGAGTTTTTTCGCGCTCTTCGGGAGACAAAATCTCGTCTTTATAAATAAAAGAATCGCTCACCGAGCATATGCAAAGCGCGTTTTTACCAAGCCTTGCGGCGTTGCAATAAAGCGCCGCGGATTCCATTTCCACACCCAGAACGCCCATCTTGCTCCAAACAAGACCCGAATCGGCGTCATCGTAAAACATATCGGACGAAAGAATGTTTCCGACCTTATATTTTACATTTCTCTTTTCGCATTCCGAAACGGCAGACTTAACGAGATCGAAACTCGCTATCGGCGCGAACGTCCCCGGGAGATTATATTGTTTTGCATAATTTCCGTTCGTACATGCGCCCATAGCTATCACAAGGTCGCGCACATGCAGGTCTTTATCGAACGCGCCGCATGAGCCGACCCTTATAATATTTTCTACGCCGTAAAATTTATATAACTCATAGGAATATATTCCTATGGACGGTTGCCCCATACCGGAAGCCATAACCGAAACGCGTTTTCCGTTATACTCTCCCGTGTAACCGTTGACGCCGCGCACGTTATTTACGAGAACCGCGTTTTTCAGAAACTTTTCGGCAATATATTTAGCGCGCAACGGATCTCCCGGCATAAGAACGGTTTTTGCAAAATCGCCGAGCTTCGCATTGTTATGAGGAGTAGGCATATCATTCACCTCCGAGCTGTTCTTTGGCAAGCCTCACGATTTTACTCGTGCCGAGCCTCGATGCGCCCGCTTCGATAAGTTTTTCCGCGTCTTCTAAGGTTTTTATTCCGCCCGCGGCTTTTACCTTTACGTTTTCGCCAACATGAGCTTTCAGAAGTTCGACGTCGGCAACAGTTGCTCCGCCATGCGAAAAACCCGTAGAAGTTTTGATATAATCCGCGCCCGCGGCGGTTACTATCTCGCACATCTTTATTTTTTCTTCATCGGTTAAAAGGCACGTTTCTATTATGACTTTTAGCGGCCTGCCGTAACAGGCTTTTTTGATTTCGGTAACTTCTTTAAGAATATAATCATAGTTTCCGCTTTTAAGTTCGCCGATATTTATAACCATATCTATTTCGTCCGCGCCGTTTAAAATCGCATTCCAGGTTTCAAACACCTTAACCCTTAAAGTGTTGTAACCGTTAGGAAAACCGATCACCGTACATATTTTAACTCTGCCCGCGGCATATTCCGCCGCACGACTTACATAACGCGGAGGAATACAGCACGAAGCCACGCCGAAAAATATCCCTTCATCGATAAGTTCCTTAATTTGTTCGAAAGTTGCGTCGGGAGCCAAAAGCGTGTGATCGCACTTCCCGAGGATTTCTTTTATGTCCATAATTAACCTCTTATAAAAATCTGCCCGTCGGGGCTTCCATATTATACTTGCATTCATTATACCACATAATTACGTTTAAAACAAGGA
>JAJWOJ010000502.1 GCA_021635425.1 Clostridiales bacterium
GTTTGGTAGCGCGCTTGAATGGGGTTCAAGAGGCCGGAAGTTCAAATCTTCTCACTCAGACCATATTAGGGCGATAAAAAAGATATTGCCCGCAAAAAGTCCGATTTTATCGGACTTTTTTCATACTCAAAAGCCAAAATTCGAGTGTCAAAAACCGTAGATATTTTTTGCCGTTTTTTCAAAACTGACAAGATTTGAACTTCCGTGAGCGTGATTTTAGAGGCAAAAGAAAATAAATACATAAAACCTGGCGTATAGCGTAAAAACTATACGTCTTTTTTTATGCCAAAAATCAGGAGGCGGAAAGGAAATGTATTTCAAGAACGAAAAGCACAGACAGGCATTCGAAGCGGGAATGAAAAAGGCTAACAAAAAAGATAAAGAAACGCTGTGTCTTATTTATCTTTTATCGGCGGATTCGTGCTTATGGCGCAGGGCGAAACAATCGGCGGGAAACAGAATCATAATGCTGAACAGTATCAGACTGACTAATATATCAGAAGACGGGTACGTTTTCCTCGGCGCGGCGAAAGATATCAAATACGGAACAAAATATCTGACGCTCGGCGATTTAACCGACAGAACCCTTATAACGCCGAAAGTATATAAAGTTTTGTGTCAGGCAATGCAACTTCGGCGTTGCGGTATTCTTGCAACACAAAATTTGCGGGAGATTGACGAATGAAACAGATAGAACTTTCGTTACAGAACAAAGGCAGGAATATAAACATTAAATTTCCTTGCGCCGAATCGGAATATCAGGCGGCGTGCAGAGAATTGGAATTGAAAGACAATTACGCTTTTGTGAGAGACGTAGTTGAGCCGAAAGCATTGGCGTTGAAAAAAGACACGTTCGTGAATCTGGACGAGATAAATTATCTTGCAAAAAGAATGTATAGTTTTGATCAAAAAGAACTATTTAGTTTTTTTGCGGCGGTAGAAGCGGGCGATTATGTTTCAACGAAGGATCTGATAAATTTAACGTTTAATTTGAATTGCTACACGCTGATACGCGACGTATCGAATTTGAAAAACGTTGGGAGAAATTACGTTTTATGTAGAGAGGTTGCCATAAGTGTGGACGAACTCGAAAAAATGGATTTGGAAAAAATCGGGCGAGAATTGCTATCGTCAGGCAAAGGAATACCTACAAAATACGGACTGCTTTTTCGAAACGAAGATGTGGCATTCGAAACGTTATACAAAGGCAAAGGTTTTCCTGCTTACTATTACACCGGCGGCGAAGTGTTGGGCGTGGAAATAGAAAACGGCGGAGAACGAGATTATATTTATTTCCCGTGCGAAGAAACAGAAATAGACAGGGCGTTACAAAGAATCGGCGCAAGCGATATAAGCGAATGCAGCAAAAATATCGATTTTTGCGGTGGCGATAGAGAATGGGAGAAGTATTTCAACGATTTATTGCAGAAAAACGATATAGAAAGCGTAAATGCCATATCGTCAGCCATTAACCGTTTAGGTGCAACGGAAGACGCGA
>JAJWOJ010000056.1 GCA_021635425.1 Clostridiales bacterium
TTCCGAGCATTATATCGAGTGTCGTGGTTATAACGCTGTTTAAAAACATGATATCTCCTGCCGGGCCGATAAGTTATTTGTTGTTTAAAAACGGACACGGTGTATTAAAAGATTATCTTACCGATCCGAAAACGGCTACTTCGGTAATATTGTTTTATACTTTTTTGTTTTCGCTAAACGGAAACTTATTAATTTGGATCGGTACTTTTAAAAGAATACCCGATAGCATATTCGATGCGGGAAAACTTGACGGCGTAAGCGAAATGCAAGAATTGTTTTTAATTGTAACGCCGATGGTTTCAAGCACCATTTCGACATTGTTTATTTTAGGTCTTACGGGGATATTTACGGCAACCGGACCGATCTTGTTTTTTACAAACGGGGCATACAACACTTTTACCATAAATTTTTGGGTGTTCGTGCAAGTAAAGGATATGTCAACCTATAACTATCCGTCGGCTGTCGGATTATTCTTTACGATAATCGGTTTACCGATCGTTCTTTTGGTTTGGAAGCTAACGCAAAAATTTTCTCAGGAGATAGAATATTGATATGATGATAGTTAAAACAAAAAAGAAAACCGGATTTTCTGCGGCTCGTTTGATTATATTTCTTTTTCTGATTTTAATTTGCTTATCTTATTTAACTTTAATTATTTGGGCAATTCTCAGTTCGTTTAAAAGTCAAGTTGAATTTATTAAAGATAAGTTGTCGCTTCCGCAGAAATGGCTGTTTTCAAATTATCGTTTAGCATGGGAAACGCTAAGCGCAAGCGGAAATAATGCGGGCGTGATGGTAGTTAATGCTTTATGGCTTAGCGCGGGGCAGATATTGATAGGGCAATCATGCTGTATATGCTTTGCTTACGTTATGGCAAGGTTCAATTTTCCGTTAAAAAGTTTTTTCAACGTGCTTAATGTTTTTATAATAATGGTGCCAATAATCGGAGCATTGCCTTCGCAAATGCGAATTATTTTGGCGCTGGGGCTATATGATAGTCCGCTGTTTTTGCTAACGGCGGTCGGCGGATTCGGAGCCGGATTGGTTATATATAGAACCGCTTTCAGAAACGTTCCCTGGGAATTTGCCGAAGCAGGTTATATAGACGGAGCGTCTCACGTCAGAGTGTTTATCGAGTTGATGTTGCCGCAAGTCGCTCCGCTCATCATTGCACAATCGATAACTTGCTTTATGACGGTTTGGAACGACAGTATCACGCCGATTTTGTATTTGCCGTCGTATCCGACACTTGCGAGTGGTTTATACGTTTACCAAATAGAACAAGAAAGGTCGTTGCATTATCCGATGCTTTTTGCAGGATGCCTGATGTGTGCCGTCCCGACCGTTTTATTGTTCATTTTTGCACGTAAATATATGATGGAAATAAATTTAGCCGGCGGGTTAAAAGGGTAAGAATCTGTTACTTACTCTTAAAAAAATAAAAAAGGACCTTAGGAGGTTTCTATGAAAAAATCAAAATCAAAAATTCTACTTTTATTTATGGCTTTAATTATGGCTGTATGTGCGACTGCTTGCGGAAAAGATCCTGCTCAAAGCGGAGACAACAGCGGTAACTCGTCTAATCCGAGTGCGTCGAAAAAACTTAACATTATCGTAGCAAATTTTGGATTCGGTTACGGTTGGATAGAAGAGGTTGCAAAAGTATACGAAAGTCAAAACAAAGACGTTTCGATTAACGTCAAGCAAACTGTGTTACCGCACGAAATTTATAGCCAAATCGAGGGTGGATTGGACACTTACGATATATTCTTCGGAACGGTTCAACTATTCGACGGCGTGCGTGGCGGGTGGATGAAAAATCTTAACAATGTTTATAGTTCAACCCCGAAAGGCGAAACAAAAACCGTTGCCGAAAAACTCGGCGATTATGCTGAAGAATTTAAATTTAACAACGATTATTGCGGCATGCCGTATATTCTTTCGCCTACGAGTTTGGTTGTTAACTATTCAACGCTTAAAGAACTTTACGGTGAAAATTATACTTTACCTACGACAATAAACACAACGAGCGGTTTAATCGATTATTGCAAAGAACTCAGGTCAAAAGACGTATACGCTTATATCGATTCTTGCGGTTATACCGATTATTTGGCTCAAACATGGTTCGCTCAGTATGACATTGACGGTTATGCTAATTATTGGACGGGAAAATACGTTGACGAAACCGGCGAGAAAAAGGATGCGTTAAACGGCGAATCGTTAAAACAACAAGGAAAATTAGAGGCATTAAGAGTTTCGGAAACTCTTTTAAAACAAACTAACGGTTTTAACCACGCATATGCGACATCCATGTCATATAGCGAGGCACAAGTTGCTTTTTGCGGGTTAGGATATGGGTTCGCCGATACAAAAAAATGTGTGTTTATGCCTAATGGTGCTTGGCTTGAAAACGAAATGAAAAACATTCTTATAGAAAACCCTCAAGAAATAGGAATGATAAAGACGCCGATTATAAGTTCTATAATAAAGGCTGTTCCGGATAAATCGATAGCGGACGACGCCGAATTATCGGCACTTGTAAACGCCATTGATAACGGAAAAAGCGAATTAAAAGGCGAAGGATATGAAGTCTCGCAAAACGATTACGATTATGTTAAAAATGCAAGAATGATCATAAATCACAATTCTACCGCACATCAATGCGGAATTGTTGCAAAAACAAAATATCCCGAAGCGTGCGAAGATTTTCTCGTTTTCCTTGCGTCGGACGTCGCATCAAGAGTTGCTTCGTCGAAACTTAAAGGGTTAACGCTTCCTTACGGGTATATTCCCACGTCCGAAGACGGAATCGTTATTTCGGATTATGTAAAATCCGTTCACGCAATGTGCAATGATGCAACGCTTTTGAAAAGTTATACTAATTCTAAATTGGTGCAGAACGGATTGTTCTTTACTTCGCAAAGAAACAACTGGCAGTCGGCTTTCATCAATGGTTCGCTTACTGCAAATAAACTTTATCAGGATGATATTTCGGCTTTCGGAAATCAATGGAAATATTTGATCGCCGAAATTAAATAATAAAAATCGGAGGAAAAAATGATGGCAAAAAAAAGGACAATGATTTTTGTTCTTACCGTGGTGTGCATGTTTTCATTGATGATTACAACGTCGTGTAAAGGTTGCTTTGGTGACGAAAACACTTCGAGCGGCATAACGGTAGAACAAGACACTTACAATGTGGAGTACGGAGAAAGTTTTATCGTTCCCGAAGCAACACACCAAAATGGTGGAACGTTAGATGATGGAACTATAACGGCAAAAGCGTATGACGCAGACGGAAATGAAATTGCAATTGATTACGGCACTTGTTTTTTTGAAAAGGAACAAACAAAATAATCTATACCGCAACCGACGGCGCGACAAAAGAGATTACCGTAATATGCGCAGACACAAAAGCACCGACAGTTACGTTGGCAAATTTCGTTCCTGCGACGTTTGTAGGCGATAAATACAAATTGCCGAGTTATACTGAAACAGATATAAGCGGCGTTGACGTCTCGGCATCAAAAATACAATTATTCAAAGAAGACGCAACAACTGCCGTAGCCGAAGGTAAGGGTGCGGAAGTAACGATTGAAGAAGCAAAATATTACATGCTCAAAGTTACGTCGAAAGATAACGACGGAAATCAGGAGACTTACGAATATCGTATAAATATTATTAACGTATTTAAAGATACAAACCTTGCGGATAATATGATGTTCGATTTTGACGAAAACGATTATTTGCAAAACATTATCAGCGGTGCGGATTCGAAGCAGTTCAATAAAGAAATTGTTGCAAATTATCCCGAAGCCACCGGCACGATACGTCCAGAAGGCGGCGCGTTAAAACTCACGCTTACCGAAGACGGACCTGCGTCGGCTTATATTTACAAAGGTAGAAAAGCCGAGAAGGCGGAAACTTTCTCCATTAAGGTTCGTACTTACTTGAATGAAAAAGTTGAGTATATCTACTTTAAAGACGTAGCGTCGGGCGTTGTCGTTCGTGCTTTTACGTTGACCGATTTCACAAGTTGCGAGTGGATCGATTTAGAAATAAAAATGAATGCTTTTAACGCCGAATCTATCGACAGTTTGTTCGTGGAAATAGGTGGTGAAAGCGGTGCGATCGTTTATATCGATCAAGTTGAAATCGTTCCCGTGTATGTTGATAAAAACAGAGACGAAAATATATTGCTTGACTACGACGAAAAGGATATTTACGGTCATTGGCAAACAACGTTTGCCGACTCAGAGTTAAACATCGACGTAGAAAATACCGTTCTTTCTATTTTAACCGAAGAAGATGAAGAACTTCCCGAAGGCGCGCATGGCGGCGTTTTAAAAATTTCTCCTTCTGCCGATGGATTGCACACTTCGATTTTCACGTGGTTATTTGAGGAATATATAAGTATTTCGGAAATCGACGGTATAACTTTCCGCATCTATCTCACAGAAGAATTTATAAGAAACAACCAGATTATTTATGTATCGTGCTGCGATTATAATAAACGCGCAGTTACGGGATATTGGTTGATTAACAACATAACAAGGTCGAAAAAACCATGGACTGCGGGGTGGAACGAATTCACTTTATATACGAATGATTTACGAGGCGACGGCGCGAGTGGCGGGCAGAATTTAAGCGGCGTAATACACGGTTTTTCATTTGTTTTCGGCGATCAACGTTGGGGTGAAAAGGGTGGAACCGTATATCTTGACGAAATACGAAAAGTTCCTCTCGGCTATGTTGACGGAGACTTGGATCCTTGGTCGGAATATATGACTTTCGATAAAGACGAATATGTTAACGGCGAATACGGAAGATTGCCTGCCGTTCGTCCGGATAAAAACAGCACGGTTTCTATTGAAAGCATTAGCGGAGCAAACGGTAAGGCTCTTAAAATGGTCACTTCGGTTAATGGTGCCGCCGTTCGTTTGTTTAATGGTCCTAATAACGTAATAGAACTGTCAAATCACGACGCAAGTTTGATTAACGGGGCAAAAATTCGTGTTTATTCCGAAAAATCCAACTCGTTAAAACTTGTCGGTTACGATAGACGCGACGGCGTTAACGCAGGTTTTACATTAAGTTTAAGTAAAGGCTGGAACGAATTTGATCTTAACTATTTCACAAACGAATACGGGGTAGGCTGCGACATATATTATTTTGATGCAATTTTAACCGATGCGGGAACGATATATATCGATCAAATATCTAAAACCGATAATGTTGGAATTAAATATGCACAAAATAACGACAAAGTGTTTTATGCAAAAGAAGAAACTGCGAAATATTCAATAGAATACCAAGTAGATCATGGTTGGGGTTCGAACTATTCTGCTTTTGCAAGCGTATTAAGTTATGTGGATAAAGATCCCAACGGCGACGATACTAACGGCATTTCTATTGCGCACGACGTTGCCGTCGGCGGAAACACCTATAGGAAGTATAACGTTGTTTTCAACAAACCCGTAAAATATAATTCGTTAGGTATATTGCGTATTCGCATATACGTTCAAGATGCGCTTGGCGTATATGTATGGAATACAGAAAACAAAACTGAAATGCTTCATGAAAGCACAGTCAGCGGTAACAACAAATGGGTTAATTTAGACGTTCCCCTAAGCATGATTGCGAACGACGGTGACACTTTAGATAGTTTCTATCTTGGCTTTGCTACGGCGAGCGATTGCATTGTCGACGGCATTTTAGAATCGGTCACCTATATTGATTCTTTGGAATGGGTGGACGTAGAAATTACAGGCGGCAGCATTGTTTCCGGTTGCTTTAACGGAAAAGCAATAAAAGGGACGACTATAATGCTTGAACACGATCAGTCTTTAATTCCCGAAGGAAAAACGTTCGCAGGCTGGCTCGTAAATAACATATTGGTTGTCGGTGATAGTATAACAATAACCGAAAACACCGTAATTTCGGCTCATTATGAAGATATCATAACGGAACTTGACATACCCGAAGGCGCGATTATGGTTTGTGACAATAGCACAGATACCAACCCTTGGCGTTGGCCGAATTGGGGAAACACCACGGGTGTAGACGAAACTAATTGGTTGTCTGTTTATGCCGATCGCGCAGGTGTTCAATGTTTTTCGACTATATCCGAAACCGGAAACTATGATTTATATACAAGCGTAGGGATGCAAAGCATATCTGTTTCGTTCGACTTGTCAAAAATGGAAAAAATCACTTTCCGTTTAAAGATAAATCCGAGCAACTGCAAGGGAATTTTATTAAAACCAGACAATGAAAACTTGAAGGAATTAACTCATTGGTTAGTTGATAACACCGGAAGAGAATATACTTCAAGCGATTGGTTTGAGGTTTCTTATAAAATAGCCGATCTCGGAATTACTGATTGGTCTAAAGACTACAGTTTTTACTTCCAGATACTTTCATTTGGAAAAGGCGATATTTGTTGGGTTGATCAAATATATCTGACTCCTAAAAAAACTGCCGAATATAACATAAAAATTTATGTTGACGGCGTCGACGTTACCGAAGCAAATAAAGAGAAAATAACCGAAATTTGTGGTGAAACGAAAGCCTACGTCGGCGATATGATAGATATAACTGCAGCGGCAATCGCAATGACGCCGCAAGGCTTTGCTCTCGATAGAAATAACAGCGTTTTAACGGGCGATGTAAAAGAAGACGGGAGTTTGGTTTTATCTGTTTATTATGTAACGCCGAAAAATATGTTTACCGTGAACTTGACTAATGCTACCATGCAAGGCATAGAAGGCAATCAAGTGGCAGAAGGAACAGAGATTACTCTTATTCCTACGGTAGGTGACGGTCAGTATTTTGCGGGTTGGACTGTGAATGGCGAGGCCTACGAGGGAAACACTATAATCGTTGATAAAGATTTGACTATCGTAGCAATCGTTCTCGATTTACCCGAAGAAGTAATCCCCGAAGGTTCGACAGCTTTGAATCAATATACCAAAGAAACTTCGTTATGGCACAGAACGAATTGGGGTAGCAGCGGCGGATATTCTGAATGGCTTGAAGTATACGACGGAGTCAGAGGCGTAGTAAAATTCGGGAATTCTGATGGCGGCGAAACGTATAACCATTTTGCATTAAATATAACAAACGTTGATTTGACTAAATATTCCGAGATAGTAGTTCGATTAAAAGTAGATCCTGCAAAATGCAGATTTGTATGGATATGGCTGGGAAGCAGCGGAAAGGAAATTGACGTGTTGGAAGCAGGTAAAACGCATCCTTCGGGGTGGTTGGAAATTAAGATACCCGTTGCAGGCATGTTAGAATTAAGTACCGATCAAACGGCGGAAGAATTTCATATTCAATACGGAACTTTAAAAGGTTCTGACGCGGGCGATTGTATTTGGCTTGACGGTATTTATGCAAAATAAAAAAGGTGAAGAATTAACCGAAATTCGCGCCGAAACAACAATAAAATTCGGCGCGGATTTACGGATTAAAAGGAGAGAAGAGAGATGAAAAAACAATACGATGTTCCTTTGGTTGAAGTTTTGCTCGTATTCGAAAACGACGTAATAAGTACTTCCGACCATACAGGCAAAGATATTTACGATTTTGACTTGGAGGAATAACACATGAAAAACTTGATTTTAAAAAACGCGAAAAAATGGTTGCTTTTTTCGTGCGGGATATTTGCGGTTCTCGCGCTTGCGTTTTTCGCGATACCTACGGTTAAAGCGGATGCGAGTGTTATGCCCGCGCCTCAACTTAAAAGAGGCGCGTCGATTCGCATAATAAAAAATGACTACGCCGAAAACGGCTTGCGCTTTACTATGTTGTTTTCGCAAAGCGACTATAACGTTTTAAGCGAAAAAACGACGGTCACCGAAGAGGTGGCGGCTGAAATAACCGATCTTAAATTCGGAATGCTTATAGTTCCCGAAGCATATAACCTTGCGGGTAACGACCAAGAAATTATTTCTCTTTTAAAAGGTCAAAGCGATAAATATTACATAGGCGAAAAACCTGAAAGCGTATCAGATACGGCAAAGCAAATTCTGGATATAAGCGCAAACGGTTTAGGCGCGCTTAACTTAGTCGAAAACGACGGTGAAATTTGTTACGCATATAACGCCGCAATAATCGATTTAAAGCAAAAAAACATAACTCTTAATTTCGTAGGCATAGGTTATTACTCTTATAACGCGATAGGCGAAAGCGGCGAAACCGAATTAAACATAGTTCTTGCTTCTTATCAAAACGGCGACATGAGCAATAACGTGCGCTCGATGGCACAAGTAGCGTATACGGCTATTGAAAAAGGCGACGAAAATGCCGAATGGCTTAACGAATGTTACATTCAGAAAACTGCAATCACTGTAAAATTTGATACGGACGGCGGCTCGGTTATAGAAACACAGACTGTAAAATACGGAGAAACGGTAGTGAAGCCTTCCGACCCGCAAAAAGAGGGCGTTGTATTCTCAAGGTGGGAATTAAACGGGGAACCATACGATTTTAGTTCGCCTGTTAAACAAACCGTAACCTTAAAAGCAGTTTACAAACCCGAAGAAATAATCCCCGAAGGGACGATTGTTTTAAATAATTACGCTGAAGAAACTTCGTTATGGCATAAAACGGATTGGGGTAGCAAAACCGGATATTATGAATGGCTTGAAGTATACGACGGTGTCAGCGGCGTAGTAAAATTCGGAAATTCAGACGGCGGTGAAACGTATAACCATTTTGCGTTGAATATAACAAACGTTGATTTAACTAAATATTCTAAAATAGTGGTTCGATTAAAAGTAGATCCTGCAAAATGCAGATTTGTATGGATATACTTGGGAAGCAGCGCCAAGGAAATCGACGTGTTGGAAGCGGGGAAAACGCATCCTTCGGGATGGTTGGAGATTAGGATACCCATTGCAAGCATGTTAGAATTAAGCACCGCTCAAACAACGGAAGAATTCCATATTCGATACGGAACGTTAAAAGGTTCCGCTGCGGGCGATTGCATTTGGCTTGACGGCATTTACGGAGACGTAACGACTTTACCCGAAGAAGTAATCCCCGAAGGTTCGACCGCTTTGAATCAATATACCGAAGAAACTTCGTTATGGCATAGAACGAATTGGGGTAGCAGCGGCGGATATTCTGAATGGCTTGAAGTATACGACG
>JAJWOJ010000057.1:0-7079 GCA_021635425.1 Clostridiales bacterium
CATTCGCTCCCGTCTAAAACGGCAGAACCGAAAACGTCAAGCGTCAGAAGGTGTTCGACGCCGTTCTCGTCGGTGTATTTATATTCGCCGTCTAACATATCGGACGTTTCGAAACCGTTTTTATCGTCTCCGAGTTGTACGATTCTTAAAATATACTCTTTATCTTCGAAAGTCACTTTGATAATCAGACCTTCCGATAAAACTCCGACGTTTCCGCCGTCAAAAGTTTTAACGGTTGTTTTGTTGCCCAAAACAGACTTCGCCGAAGAAACGTAGAACACGTTTCCGTTATCGGTTGCAAACGAACGAAGAATAAACTCGCCGTTACCGACGTATACAACCGCGCCCGCACAATAATATTCGGTGAGAAGGATAGATTTTGCCTTTGCCGTTAAAGTGAGGATTCCGTCCTCGTCGATCTCGCCTGTAAGGGATATATCCTGTTTGCCGTCCGCCTTAACCGTAGCGTAAAGCTTTCCGTCCGATCCGTGCGCCAATCCCGTGTAAATCGTTCCGTCATAAGAATAAGTAACGACCCCGAAATCGTCCATCGCAAAAGCGGTAATACCGGTAAGAGACAAGCCGTAATCCTTCGCAAACGGACTTCCGGCAAAATTATCGCCGATAACCTGTATCGCGAAGAGTTTCGTCTCCATTCTCGTTCCGTTGTCAAACTCGAGATTGACCGCGACATAATAGAACCCCTCATGGCTCATCGACACTTTCTGCCTGTCGACTATCCAGACGGTATCGTTATAATCAAGCTTGGAATTCTTCTTATCGAAGGAATATTCCCCGTCCGCCGTAACTATTTTGACGTTTTTCGTTATCTCGTCTTTAGATTCGCCTTTGCGAAAAACCGTTCTGTCTATAGTAACGATCGCGCCGTGAGTTATAACGGTGTTTTCGAAGACAGTTCCGTTATCGAATTCGCTACCCGCCGATTTAACGGTTAAAACGTTTCCGAATCCGTCGAACATCAAAGTTGCCTCGGATACCGAAAGTTTGCCCGTCTTATCCATATATGCAAGAGTAATCTCTTTGCCGTTCACGGAATAATCGAAACCGTAAACGCCCGTTCTCGTTCCGTCGGTGCTTATAACGCCTTTACCGAAACCGTCGAGGAATATGAATTTACCGTTACCCGAGCTATACAAACCGTAATAGTCGTCCTTTTCAAAAACGGTAAAGGTTTTATTTGCGGTATCGAGAAGGAATTTATACGAGAAAAGTTCGGTCGTAACCTTTTCGTCTGAAGTTTCGCTGTCGCCAAGAAGCAAATCGTTGGTATATTCTATCGAAGTCGTGTCGTTCTTCTTTTTAAGAACGGTACGTTTCAAACCGTACACCGCAAAAGTACCGTCCGCAGCGGAACTACTGTATTTTTTAGCCGAAAAATCATTTCTGTTAAAACTGAACGCGGTTGTACCGCCGACTCTGAGCATAGGAGCTTCCTCTGAGCCTAAAGTAAGCACTGCAGGACTTCCGTCTATCGTTCCGTTAAAGCTCATTCCTTCGAAAGGAACGTTGGTTGCCGCGGCGTCGATAAGCCCCGCCCCTTTAAGCGTTACGACGAAAGAATAACTCGAACCGTCCAAAGAAACAGTCGCCTTTGCGCCGATTTCGTCCGTTTTGAAGCCTGCGGGAATGTCCGTGTAACCGAACACCACCGAATATTTCGTATCGCCGTTGCCGTTATACTCAACTTTAACCTTCATAGCAAACCACTTGATTTCGCCGTTTACGTTCTTAACTTTGTAAAGGAAAATCGAATAAGGTTTGCCCGACGCGCTCTCACTGTACACTCCTCCGTTCTTGGAAGAATCGACAGTAACGAAATCGAGAATACTCCAGACGTTCTTATTAAAGTATACTAAAGGTCTCTTTTCTTCGTGATATTTAAGCCTTATCTCGTTAAGAGGAACAAAAACCGCTATACCGTCGAAAATATGAACCTCGTGATTGTTGCCGTTAAGCGCGAGAGCCAAGCCGTAACCCGTAATTTTAACATCGGCGGCAACGATTCCGTGAACGTTGACGGTCATCTTGTCGTCGATAATCAGATCGCCTATAGCCATGGCGGGCTTTGCATCTTCTGCAACGTCTCCGTCTTCGCCTTCTACGGCGCCTTTTGCTATAGTCGTATCCGCGGTTGCGTAAACTCCGAGGTATTCTTTTGATACAACGGATATGCTTGCATAACGAACCACTCCTTTATAAGTTACCGAAAGTTCGTAAATGCCCTCTTCTTCGGTATTGACTATTCCGCCGATCATTTCGAGAGTTACGTTGACGGGTTTCCCGTTTTCGAATATTCTGAAAAGGTCGGGGGTGTAAACGGTGTCGCCCGTGAACACCGCTCTGTTTTCCGCGATTATCTCGATTCCTCTTTTAACGACGAAATCATACTTCACTCTTACGGGTGAAAAATCCGCTCCGTAAACATACACGTCTACGATAACTTTCTGAGCGCCGAAAACCATGATATCGGGAGCGGATATAACTTTATAATATGTCGTCAAAGAGTTGATTTTAGCGGGATCGTCCGTAAAATTCTGCTTGAATCCGTTGATGACGAGGTTGATGTTATCCGTTACGTTATACGATGAAACTCCGTAACCTGCTTCAACCGTTTCCGCGTTAAGAGACAGATCGTAAACCCCGGGAACAACCCGATAAGTTATGGTTTTAATCGCCGTAGCGGCAAACTTGGGCGCACCTCTGCCTACGTTTACGTCGTTATATTTAACGGTAAGAGTCGCCGTATAAACGCCCGCAACGGTGAAATCAACGGTGCTTCTGTCAATCCACGAGTCGATATAATCGAACCCGATTCCGTTGATATACACTTTGAAATCCGCTGAAAAATCGTATGCATTGATATCTGTGCCAACTTTTACCGAAACAACTTCGCCGTGAGGATATTTGACGGCAACGCCCGAAACTTTCTTTATGGTTGCGGTTTTTACGTGTCCTTTATATTTAAGAGTTATCTCGCATTCGTCGGATCCGTCCTCGAAGTCGACTTTGCCCGATACCATGTCGTCGGTAACTTCAACGGTTTTTTCGTTATCGGTTATTTCAAACAACTGCTTGACGTCGATGGCTTCGTCGTCGAACACCTCGGCGGTTTTTACCTTTATCGAAATCGAGCCGACTTCGGTAATGTTCACCTTGACCGACTTCGTCGCGCTGCCCTTTCCGTCTTTGGAAGCGTAGTTCAACGTAACTTTGCGTTCGTCGCCGATAACTGCGCCGGAAAGCTCGGCGGTATCGATCATATCGGCTGTTACTTTAACAAATTTTCCGTCCTCGTAGATATAGAAAACGCTTAAAAAGTCGTAAGAAGCGATTTCTTCGGGAGTAAGGTCGATTTCGCTGTATGCCGCGCCGATTCTGATTACGTGTTTATCGATGACACGGACGATCGCGGTTGCTTTTCTCGACCCGATTTTAAGCGTTATTTCGTAATCGCCGACTTCCGAACCTACTTCGCCGAAAATCATATCGTCGGTTACTTCGACGATTTCGCCGTTTAACGTAATGCCGAAAAGCGAGGTTACATCAAGCTTATCCGCATACGCCTTATTTACATAAACTTCATCCTCGTATGCCCCGACGATGAACGGGGTTTCCGTAACCGTGACCCACGCTTTTGCCGATTTTCCGTCATATGAACATGTGACCACGTAGGTATCGGGGTCTGGCTTGACGGCTGAAACGTCGATGAATTCGTCTTTGATTTCGAAAAGTATATCGTTTACTCTGATTTCAAAGAGAGATTTATAGTCGTAGCTATAAATCTCGGTATCTTTTATCGTTACTCTGCTTGTTTCCGCCGTTACGGTGACGTTGCGCTCGTGCGTAACTTTAACGATTACCGAGGCGGTTTTTCCGCCGTAAGCACATCTTACCGTATATGTTCCGAGTTCTTTTTTCACCTCGGACGCGTCGATATATTCTTTTTCGATATAAATTTTCGAGCCGTCTACATATATTTCGAAAAGAGATCCGAAATTGAAATTTTCAAGGTCGGCTAAAGCTATTGCAACCTCTCCTCGAACGGCTCTGACATCCACTTCTTCGCTGCGGGATTCGCTCGTTTTGCTATCAACGGACGAGACGGGATCTTGCGATCCCGTCCCTCCCGAATTTCCGTTGCCGCAGGAAGTGACCGTGAAAGCCATAAATATAACCATGAGTACGACGAGTGCCGAAATAAGATGTTTTTTCATGGGGTCATCCTCCTTTAACGTTTATTAAACGTAGATTTTATTTGCTTGGATTCCAATCTCCTTTTTCGTAAATTTCGATATAGAACGTTCTATAACCGAGATTTTCAACTTTGATCATCATTCCGTTTGCGCCGGCATTGTCGTTGATATAGCCCTTCATGCGTGTAATGCTGCTGCCGTCGCTGCTCTGTCTCGAGTACGTACCTGCTTCGAATACGGTGAAGCCGCATTTAGCCATTTCCGCATCGAGTTTTACCATAAGTTCGTCATAGGTTTCTTTGGAAACTCTGCTGTTGGAATCGGTGTAACCGTCATCGAGCCATACGTTGAAGTTTACCATAGATTTATATTCTTTTTCGGTTCCGATAAGGTTGCCCGTTGCAAACCAATCGTGCCAGATCTTTGACGAGAAATTGTCGCAGAAAAGGTCTGCAAACACCTTCGGAGAAGGAATGGTTGCGGAAGCCGCTACGCCTGCCGCGTTCTTGCCGAATACTTTATCGATAAGGTCGCCTGCTTTGATAGCTTCGCCGTCGCCCGTCTTCATTGTGGGAAGAGCGAAATATTCGCTGTTCGTGAAATCGTTCCAGCTTTCGGGAGTATGTCTCGGCGTGTAGTTTTCTTCGCTGAAGATTCCTTCGGGAAGCTTGGAGCTTCCGAAATCGCTGTAAACGGTTTCGTAATATCCGAGGTAAGTATCGATGACGTTGTATGCGAAAGTTACGCCTACAAGATAAGAATTGCCTGTTTCCTCGTCAACGGCGATGTTTACCATGAAGGATCTCGTTATGCTTCCGCTTGCATATCTTGCATAATCCGCAATACAGAATTCTTTTGCTACGTCTTCGATAATGATCGAGTCTTTGAGCGCAAAGGAGTAAATCGTTAAATCGCTTCCTTCGGGCTTGTTCATGCTTGCAAATTCGAAAATATAAGGCGAAACGTCGAACGTGGGAATTATGGAAGAAACCGAACCTTGTTTCTTGCTCTTTCCGTAAAGCCCTTTCGAATATTCGAACGCTTCATAAGTGTTGTCGTCGTTCTGTTTGTATCCGTAAACTTCGGTGTGATATCCGCCGTTGCTGTATTCGCCGGTTTTGTTGATAAGGATACCGTCTTTGGTTACGATTCCGATATATCCTACTTCACCGGTGTCAGACGTGTAGTCTTTCATCTGAACCTTTCCGTCCCACTTACCCGACGCGCTTATTCCGGGAGCGGATTCTCCGCCCGAACCGGAAACGGTGTAATCGTTAGGATCGAAAGAAGGTGCGCTTGTAGTGGTTTCCTTCATCTTGAACGAGTAATTTTTGATCTTATCGCCGGTGAGAGTGCTAAGCGCGTTTTTAAGGTATTCGAATCTCGTTTTAGCCATCAAACCCGTAGGCTCGGTATAGGGAGCTATTTCGGGCATATCGATGTCGTCGCCGAAAGCTTCGATATTGATTTCCACCTTAGTGTAAGATACTCCGACCTGCTTATCTGCAGAGCCTTCGTCATCGGTGTCGTAAATAGCGTTAGGATAGGTTTCGCCGTAAAGCTTAACGATTTCCTTCGTTGTAGGATCGAGTTCTACCTTGAACGTATAGAACTGAGTGCTGAGCATGGGAGTAAGAGACCATGCAAGGTACATCATGAGATACTCGTCTTCAGACGGAGCATACGTACCGGTTCCTAAAATAGGATCATAGTTGATAGTACCGTAATCCATTTCGTAAACGTAAACGTTGCTGTCGCCTTCCTGCTCGAACTTGCTGAGATCAAGGTAGCCGAGGTGGTTCCAATAGTGTTGGCTGTCCCACGAGAGCTGATTGCTGTAACCGTCGGTTACGACTTCGCTCGAAACAACGTTGTTCTTGTTTACAAATACCTTACGGGTTAAACCGTCTTCGCCTCTCGTGTAAGTGTTTGCGAGAACGTTCTTGTTGCCCTTAACGTTCCATTCGCTGTGCCACGCTGCGGATTCGAAAACATAGTCTGAGAAATATTCGCTGTCGTTAGTCTCCTTCTCTCCGACCGCGTTAAGGTAGGTTTTGAAGAGATAATCGTCGCTTTCGGTATTGCCGTCCTTCGTTACGATATCGGAAAGAGTTCCGCTTACTCTGAGTTTGAGGTTGTCGAGTTTATTGATGGCAGCCTGAGTGAGATCGCCTACTTTATCTCCCGTTCTCGGAGGTTTAACGGATATCTGAATAGTGCTGGATTTTTTCGGGTTTGCGTTGGAAACAACCGTTATCTTTACGTTCTTGTTTTCGGTTACGTCCTCGTTTACGACTATCTTGTAAACCCCGTCCTTTTCTACTACGGAAACAAGGTCAGGCATATCGCTCGGATTTTCAACCTTGATCGTAAACGTTTTATCGTTCGATTTGGTGCTGATGTTAACTTTAAGCTCAACGTCATCGCCCTTTCTTATATTAGGATGAGCTCCGCCTTTCTTTGCGTCTACCGCTTCTGCAGTGATCGAAACGTCGGAATCCGCATTGGCTTTGATTGTAAGTTCCTTGCTGTCCTTTACCGAAGTGTCATCTTTTGCGATTGCTTCGACGACTACTTTAGTTTCGTCCGGAACGCTCTTGGTGACGTTAATAGAATATCCCTGAGAGTCTTTTAAAACTTCAATATATTCCGCAGCGCCGCTGTAGCCTTCCGCATCTTTAACGCGAATATCGTATCCCGCGTTGGAGCCTGTGACGATAACCATGATTCTTACGGCTTCTTCTTTGTATGCAATAGCCGATTTGCTGAGTTGCATCTGAAGTTGAATGTCCGTTTTCGTCGATCCGCCGTCAGACTGAGACGGAGTTGAATCCGCAGACCCGCCGTTGTTCTTTCCGCAAGCGG
>JAJWOJ010000057.1:7089-9154 GCA_021635425.1 Clostridiales bacterium
ACAAGCATTGCTACAAGACTGCGTGTTAACTTTGAAAACTTTTTCATAATGTTCTCCTTATAAAATTTTTCATCGTCCGCCCGATTTTTCGGGCAGACGTAATTTATTTATTTGCTTGAGTTGTATACAAGTTCATCGCTCTTGGGCGACGACATATATTTATCGCTCGTTGCGACGACGGTTATTATATGGTCTTTTCCGTCCTTATGGGAATATCCGATTGTATGTTCGGTTTTCTTTATACCCTTCGCCGCTTCCACTCCGTCTACATAAACGGTATAGCCCGTCGCATTTTCGACGGCATCCCAAAGGATTTTATCGCCTTCGATCCTGACGTTTTCGGGTTTTTTAAGTTGCTCTTCCGTCCATACGTACACAAACAGATCAAGCGAACTGTCTACGGGACGGACACAAAGATTGCCCTTTCTGAAAACATCCGAATATGCGATTTCGAATCCGTTTGCCGTAAGGAATGCTCTCACCGCGTCGAGAGAGGTCGTTATCGTGTAATCGTTATCGAGCGGAACGTCATAATAAAAGCATATCGCGTTTTGCTGTTTTTTGACATACGTTACGGGGTCGGTCGTCCAGAAATACGTTGCCATGCCGAGTGCGTAAGCGTCGCCGAAACAAGCTTTGTCTCCGAAGAAGGGAATTTCCACCCCGTCGTTTATCGGAAGATTTATGTCCCCGAAGTACGCCTTATGATCATCGCCGAGGCTGTCGGTATATCCTTTGAAAAGGAACTCGTCTACGGGAACGTTCTGCTCTTTTCTCGATCCGTTTGCGGCAATGGTGATATTCACTTCGTGCCACGATGCGGGAAGCTCTCTTACTTTCGCGCCGTCAATCGCTTCTGCAATATCGTCGGCAAGCTTAGCGGTGTTGAAATTGCTGTATTCTATCTCGACAATACCGGTAGTAACGCCCATGTCGTAATAGAACAACACTCCCGTTATATACCAGTTTCCGTCAACTTCTTCGACAGTGAGAATCGGGGTGATTCTCGTTCCGCTCGTATCCTTAACGACCGTAGCGAAAATACCGTATAACGCCGTATTGTTGCCGAGGTCTTTGAAAAGCGTGGTTGCGACCGAACACATGGTTTCGTCCGCATAGAAGTAACGGGTCTTTTTATCGTCCGATATCGCTCTCGAAGTAAATATCTCGGGCGAAAATTCGAAAGAAGCCTTGGAGCTATCGAATCCGTCTGTATATGCTCTCGTGGGAGCGTATACCGTTCCGCTTATGCCTTCTTCGGGATCTTGTTCATAGAAAGCGTTGTAGATATCGTCTCTGTAAGTTCCGTCTTTATCTTTAACCCTCTTGAATCCGTAAGTGCTGTTTGCCTTATAATTTCTTACCTGCTCGCCGTTAACCGTAGTTATCGAACAAGGATTGAAATATCTGTAATTTTCGACTACGACTTCGTCATACCCTTCCGTGAACGTGCTTGACGCGCCGAGGTTGGTGAGTTGCATGTTCGTGAACTTCGTTTCGTAAGAGGTGAGCGATTTCATGTTGGATATCGCATCGCCTAAAACGGAAAGTTCTTCATACCACTCTTTATCCGTATCGTTGGTTTCGCCGAGCTTTTTATACTCGTCAAGCGTTTTGAATTTACCGATCGTCTGAACTGTTACGTTGTCATCCGTATTGAACACGGCGCGAAGGGTCTGGACGGTTATATATCCTTCGACAATCGAATAAGAATCCTTAGCGACTGCGGAAATACCGATGATTTCGTTGCCGTCGATGATAAGGTCGAAAGTTATAGGGTCAAACTCATAGGGGTTTGCGGATGCAACCATTCTTTGAGCTTTTTCAGTTCCCTTTTCGCTTGCCTTATACTCAAAACGCCAGGTGTCTTCGTTTAACTCGAAATCGCCTACCGAAAGACCTTTGAAGTTGTTATATAAGCCCGACTGTTCCCACGTTGTATACGTCCCGTCGGTGTTTTTCATGGGATAAAGTTTTTCTTCGTTCATGAGCGACACGCCGACTTCGCATGCGTTGCCGCTATCGTCTTTTCTGCAATACAATTGCTGATGGACGCCGACCGAAG
>JAJWOJ010000503.1 GCA_021635425.1 Clostridiales bacterium
TTTTCAACGATGATACGGCGTTTTTCGTCGCCGACGGTTTCAAAATCGCAAATTTTATATTCAACTTTTTTTATTTTATCTTCCATATCTTCACCTATATCGCCCATTCGCCGTTTTTAAACACGTCGAACGTTTTTCCGTCCTCGGTTTCGCACACAATCGAAAGATCTTTTGTTCCGACCATAAAATCGACATGCTCCACGGAACAATTAAGCCCTGCGGCTTTAAGTTCGTCTTCGTTCATATCCCCGCCGTTTTTTACGCAATTCGGATAACTGTCGCCAATCGCGAAATGGCAGCTTGCGTTTTCATCGAACAGAGTTTCGTAAAAAAGCACGCCCTGGTTTCTGATCGGAGAACAATAACCGACCAACGCGATTTCCCCGAGATAATGCGAACCTTCGTAGCTTTCGATTATGCTTTTGAGATTTTCATAACCTTTTTCGGCTCCGTAGTTGATAATCTTTCCGTTTTTAAATTCTATCCAGAAATTATCAATAATTTGCCCGTTTCGGCAAAGCGGCATTGCCGAAACAAGCTTTCCGTTTGCCGATAACCTGTCGGGTGACGAAAACACCTCTTCGGTGGGCATGTTTGCCGTAAACATAACGCCGTCAAGCGCGCCTTCCTCCGCCCCGCCGCTGAAGAGATAATTCTTCGGCATCGAAACGGAAAAATTCGTTCCGATAGAATTTTTATAGGTTAATTTCTTAATCTTTGCGTCGTTTAAAATTTTGCATCTGCGTTGAAGATTATTCTGATGTTCTTCCCACGCCTTCACCGGGTTATCGGTGTCCAATCTTACCGACGCGATAATTGCGTTCCAAAGTTTTTTCATCGCAACCGACGAAGTGTCTTGAGGAAAAACCTTTTTTGCCCATGCTTTGTTGGGATAAGCGGCTATAGTCCAACGTATTTTGTTAGATGACGTATAATCTCTGAATTTTGCAAACGCAAGATTTTTTGCTCTTCGCGCCGTAGCGATTTTTTCGGTCTTAACTTTTTTTAAAGCTTCGGGATCGTGCGACGCAATCACGATATAACACACTCTGTCTTCGATAAATCCGTCGCGTTGCAATTTTTCCCATTCGGGAACGGCGGCAAGACTTTTCATGCTTCTGTATTTATAATCAAGCCGCAAAAGAGACTCGTCGTTCCAAAGCACCTCAACCTCTCTCGTACCGTTTTTATAAGCCTTATTTGCAATTTCTCTCACAAGGTCGGCGGCGATAACGGGTGCGGAAATAACCAATTTTTCTTTTCTTTGCAAATTCACCCCGACCTTAATTAAAAGGTCGGCGTAATCAGATATAATTTTCTTTGTCATTTTTGCTCCGTGTTATTCCCGATCGATATGGAATAACTTTGATTATATTTTATCAGAAATTACGATCAATGTCAATTATCGTCCTTTTATTCTTATGAATATTTGAAATTTTTAATTTTTTATCTTATTTCAGTTTGAAAAACCATATTTATATGATATAATTTAAG
>JAJWOJ010000058.1:0-8168 GCA_021635425.1 Clostridiales bacterium
CCTCATTCGGCACTACGTGCCACCTTCCCCCGAATTAAGTTTTTACTTATATACACTCCGTTGGGTGTGAAGGCTATTATAAGCCAATTATCTGATTTTTTACACACTTATTTCAAGTCTGAAGAAGCCCCTCTTTGCCGTTTTAGACGATTCAAAATAACAATAAGTCGTAGCTATGGCATTCCTCCCAATTTAGCTCGAAACTTATGATAATATCCGTCGAGTGGGGACACTTTCTATCACATCACGCAATAAAGTCTGTGAAGTGTGAAGGCTTATATTGCTTTAAAGTTGTAATTCTTTTGAAAATGCAGAAGCGTAGATTTCTGATTGCTCGGGGAGATGCGTTATGTAGCCGATGGGAATTTTATTGCCTGTTGCTTTGATTATTTCTCTTGCCCCTTCTTCGCCGAATGCGCCGCATAGCTCTATGCAGCCTATGCCGCTGTTATATAATTCCTTTGCAATCTCTAAAGCTTCTTTTATGCTTGAAACGCCGATAATCCGCGCTTCGCCGTTATGAATTTCGGCTCTGTCCGCCGCGCTGTTAAAATCTCCCGAAATTAAAAAAGCAAATTTCATGTCCGTTACCTCCGTATGCCGGTCAAGAATAATACGAATCTCGGTCTTGCGGCGTGTTTTCAGGCTAATACTTTGTTCCGCAACCGCCATATACGGGTGTATTATGCCGTTTGCGCGCCGCGTCTTAGCCTAAAAACGCGCCGCAATACTTGCAGGCAACCAAAACGTCGCTATTTTCGATGATTTCTGTCGAAGGCGACTTTGTTCGTACTGGATGTACGGGCTAAGGCGAATTCGGCATAAAGCGCGAAAATATCGGCGTTTTGGCGGGGTTCGTATTATTCTTGGCTGGCATGCCAAATCGGCTCCGTAACGCATATTACTTTAAATAAATTTTATTGGAGTGATGCGTTATTCTCTCGTTTTCGGGCGGAAGCTTCATATAATCGCCGTATAAACGCTTTAAAACCTCGTCATAGTCGGACGGAGCTTTAAAGCGACAGCCCTCGAAATCGACCTCGATCGTTTTATCGAACCAGCCTTTTTTATAACGATTTTTTTCGATCGCGTCTTCCATTCCGCCTGTTATGCCGACAAATTCCGCTTTATCGAAATCATAAAGATAGTTCGTCGCGTTTATTTTATCGATTATCTTGCTCTTACTTTTGAATTTCGCAAATAAAAACAAAAGCATTCCGAGTCTTCTTTTCAGGCTTCCGTACCATATTTTATTCGTTTTTGCATATAATTCGCGGATGAGGAATCTCCTTTTTTTCATATATCCGATAAAATCCTTTTCGTCGGTCGGCTGCCCCTCTAACGGAAATACGTCGATATCGACGCCCGAACAATCGTTTTCATCCGAATATTTAACGCCGCCCTCGATTTTAACCGTTTTCGTGTCGATAACTTTCGCATAAGCGAGCTTTGCATTTTTATCCGCAGGCGAAACGGCTTTATAACGACCGCTTTTATCCGAATACAGTTTTAAAAATTTGTCGTAATCGGGGCGCGGCATCATGATATCGATATCGTCGTCCCACGGGATATATCCTTTATGCCTTATCGCGCCGATAAGAGTGCCGTATGCGAGGAAATATCTTATTCCGTTTTTCTCGCAGAAATCCGCCACGTCTTTAAGGATATCGAGCGCGAGCTTTTTATGTTCTTCTATCGTTAATTCTATCATTATTTACCGTTTAAATCTTTGTTCTTTCGCCGTACATTTTCTGATAGTAATCCTTGTATTCGCCGCTTATGATAGTCGTCCACCACTCGCGGTTATTAAGATACCAGTCTATCGTCTTTTTTATTCCGTCCGCAAACTTTGTTTCGGGAAGCCAGCCGAGTTCGTTATGTATTTTCGTAGGATCGATTGCATAACGCATATCATGCCCTTTTCTGTCCGCAACGTGCGTTATAAGCGAATACGGCTTGCCGAGATAATCACAGATAAGCTTTACTATATCGATATTTTTCATCTCGTTATGCCCGCCAACGTTATATACTTCGCCGATGCGCCCGTTGTGAATTATGAGGTCGATTGCCCTGCAATGATCCTCAACGTAAAGCCAATCTCTCACGTTTAACCCTTCGCCGTAAACGGGAAGTTGTTTATCGTTAAGAGCATTGATAACCATAAGCGGAATAAGCTTTTCTGGGAAATGATAAGGTCCGTAGTTGTTAGAACATCTCGAAATAGTCACGGGTAAATTATAAGTTCTGTAATACGCCGAAACAAGTAAATCCGCAGAGGCTTTGCTTGCGGAATAAGGCGAGGAAGTGTGAATGGGCGTTTCCTCGGTAAACATAAGGTCCGGACGGTCGAGCGGAAGGTCACCGTACACCTCGTCGGTAGAAACCTGATGATAACGGATATTCCCGAACTTTCTGCACGCGTCCATCATGACCTGCGTGCCTAAAATATTCGTTTTTAAAAACACCTCGGGGTTGTCTATGCTTCTGTCAACATGGCTTTCTGCCGCAAAATTGACAACGATATCGGGCTTTTCCTTTTCAAAAACACCGTAAATCTCCTTACGATCGCAGATATTCGTCTTATAAAAGACAAAATTACCGTTTTCCAAAGCCTTTTTAAGGGTTGACATATTACCCGCATACGTAAGACAATCGACGCAGACTATCTTATAATCGGGGTGTTTTTCGAGCATATGATACACGAAGTTCGAGCCGATAAAGCCCGCGCCACCCGTAACCAGAACAGTTTTCATTTGTTTTTCCATCCTTCGAAATCAATTAACGCGTTTCTCAAAAACGGGTGTTTTTTGTCTTTCTCGCTTAAAATTATATCCGACGTGTCGCCCCAGTCTATGCCGATATCGGGGTCGTTCCACATAATCCCGCCTTCGTCGTCGGGGTGATAAAAATCGGTTACTTTATAACAAAATTCCGCCTTTTCCGAGCGGACGAGAAAGCCGTGCGCAAACCCTTCGGGAATATAAAATTGCTTTTTGTTCTCCGCGGACAGCTCCACGCCATACCATTTGCCGAAAGTTTTCGAGCCTTTTCTCAAATCCACCGCAACGTCGAAAACCACACCCGAAATAACTCTCACAAGTTTTCCTTGAGGAAAACGTTTCTGAAAATGCAGACCTCTTAAAACCCCTTTTTTGGACATCGACTGATTATCCTGAACAAATTCGACGTCGAGACCTATTTCTTTAAGGTCGCGCTTATTGTAAGTTTCGGTAAAATAGCCTCTTTCGTCTCCGAAAACGGCAGGTTCGATGATATATAACCCTTCTATATCGGGTTTTGTAATTTTAAGCTTTTCCATTGTTCTCGCCTTTTAATTTTTTTACGTAAGCAAAACTTTCTTTGATATCTTTATACTTTATAATGACGTAAACGATATATGCGACTAAATACAATCCTGTTCCGAGCCATGAGCCTATATACCAGCTGAACACGATAAACGCCGCTGCCATAGCCGCCTCTAAAATTATGTCTTTTAAAACTCTTATCTTTATTCTCTTTGCTAAAATCAGTTCGCCCAAAGCACATCTGAACATCTGATTTATCACTATACCGAACATTGCAAGCGTGAGGTTGCCGAGCCAGAAAACCGAAATTCCGGTTGTTATCGCCGCCACGACCACGCCCGCAAAATTAACGGCAAGCGTTGTTTTTTCCATTCGGTAAACATTTAAATATGTCGTGACGAGCAAGGAATTTTTCGCCGCATAAATGCACATCGGGAATAAAATCGCGAGGTATTTCATGCTTTCGGCATACTGCGGAAGCCACATCGACAACACAAGTTCGAGCGGATAAAAAATTACCATCGCCGCAAGAAGAACGGTCATGAGTCCGTTTTTTAAAACGTCGTATATTCCGCCGAGATTTTCCTCGTTAGTCCTGCGCAAAGTCGGATACAAAACAAGAGCGACCGCGCTTATGAACACGAGCATTAAGTTGGAGGCGCTTAACGAAAAGGAAACTTTGCCGTAAGTCGTTACGTCCCACTTTGTCTGAATCCCCCATTGAACTATACCCGTTACGAGCATGCCTGCGATGTTTGCAAAAAGCAGCTTTATCCCTACGGAAATATTTGTTTTCGCCTCGTCGAAAGATTGCTTTAACGGGGCGGGGGTTGTTTTTAAAATATCTCTGCACCACCACACCGAAACAAACAGCGCAATGGTTTTTCCGATGATATCCCCCCACACGAAATAACGATAACTCTTCGGCAAAAAAAGCACGATAAGAACGATAGTCACACCGTAAACGCTGCGCCCCGCCGTCGTTATCGAAGCGTATTCCTTCATACGGTTTGTCGTTTGCAGATAGTAAGCGAGCATCGTTCTCGGCATATACACAACGAGGTTTATCGCTATCGCGAAAACAATGAAACGATTATCCGGGTCGGACGTAAAGAAATATCCGCCGAGCGCGATAAGTGCCGCTAAAACCGCCTGTACCGCACAAAGGAGCCGGAATTGTCCCGAATAAAGGGGTTTATCCAGGTCGCGATAATGCTTTCCCCCATCGCGAAGGAAGATTCCGTCACACCAACCGAAATGGAAAAAACCGATATAACTCACGTAAAACAGATATATTTGCAAGTAGCCATACTGTTCTACGTTATCGCCGAAAAATTTCGGAACAATGAGCGTCGTGAGGAACGAAACGACAAGGCTTATAAGATTTGCGCCGATTACATACAGCGTTTTTTTGATAAACGACTTAAGCGTTGCCATTTTGCTCCGTCTCTTTAAGATATCTCGAAAGGGCATCCTGCCATGTCGGCAAAAGATTGAAGCCGTTTCTTGTCAGTTTTGATTTGTCAAGCCTGCTGTTGAACGGGCGTTTTGCCTTGGAAATACCATATTCCTCCGTCGTTACGGGGATAACCTCTGTATTTTTTCCGCTTTGGCGGAAAATTTCTTTTGCAAAATCTGCCCAGGAAATATAACCGCCCTCGTTTGAAACGTGATAATAGCCGTATTTATCGGTAACGATCATATCCGCTAAAACAGAGGCTAAATCTCTGCAATAAGTGGGCGTGCCGATCTGATCGCTCACCACCCTTAAAGACGGATGAGTGTCGGATAATTTAAGCATTGTTGCAACGAAATTTTTTCCGTGCAGACCGAAAAGCCAGGAAATTCTTACTATAAAAAACTTGTCGCAATTTTGAGCAACGCATTTTTCACCCGCAAGCTTGGTTTTTCCGTAAACAGATAAGGGGGCGTAATCTTTGCAATCGGGATCCCACGGCTTTTCGCCTGTGCCGTCAAAAACGTAATCGGTTGAGATATACAGAATTTTGCACCCTACCGATTTGCATGCTTTCGCGATATTTTCCGTGCCTTTAACGTTTATTTTTTCAACCGTTTCAATGTTTGCGGGGTCTTCCGCGCCGTCAACGTTCGTCCAGGCGGCGCAATGAATAACGGCACCCGGACGGATTTCGTTTATCTTTGAAAAAACAGCGGTTTCGTCGGTGATATCCATATCATCGATATCCGTTCCGACCGTTTTTATCCCTCTTTTATTAAGTTCTTCGATAACGTCCTGCCCAAGCTGACCTTTAGCCCCCGTAACCAAAACCGTCATATTATCTCCTTTTCAGTAACGGATTTTTCCTTCCGCTACTTTTTTAAGGTGTTCGCCGTAAGGCGATTTTCCGTATTTTTCCGCCGCCGCGAGTAAGTCGTCTTTACTTATCCACCCGTTTTTATAGGCAATTTCTTCTAACGCCGATATCTGAATGCCTTGTCTCGACTGCACCATTCTGACAAAATCGGTAGCGTCCGCCAGCGAGTCCATAGTTCCCGTATCGAGCCATGCAAAACCTCTGCCCAGAAGTTTGACGTCTAAAAGTCCGCTTTTAAGATACATTTCGTTAAGCGTGGTTATTTCGAGTTCGCCTCTTGCGGACGGCTTAACCTTTTTTGCCTTTCCGCTCACCTTTGCGGGGTAAAAATACAGCCCCGTAACTGCGTAATTACTCTTCGGCTCGCATGGCTTTTCCTCAATCGAGATTACCTTTCCGGCATCATCGAACTCAACAACGCCAAAACGCTCCGGATCGTTTACATAATAACCGAACACCGTCGCACGCCCGTTTTTCTCCGCGTTTTCGGTTGCCGAACGAAGAATTTTCCCAAAGCCGTTACCGTAAAAAATATTATCGCCGAGAACCATGGCGCAGGCGTCGCAACCGATAAACTCCTCGCCTAAAATAAACGCCTGAGCGAGACCGTCGGGCGAGGGTTGAATTTTATATGTAAGATTTATTCCGAATTTGCTTCCGTCGCCAAGTAATTTCTCAAAATTACCGATATCGGAAGGGGTGGATATTAATAAAATATCCTTTATCCCCGCCATCATCAACGCCGAAAGCGAATAATATATCATGGGTTTGTCGTAAACGGGCAGAAGCTGCTTACTCGTTACCATCGTGAGCGGATATAATCTCGTTCCGTTTCCGCCCGCAAGCACAATTCCTTTCATTTTTCCTCCGTAAGCCGATTAAAAACGTCCTTTCGGCTTATTTCAATGCGGAATACACGTCCGCAAGCCACCCTTTAAACGAGATGTACAAATTAAGATTTTTTATCATCGACAACGTTTTGAAAAATCTTTTCTTCTCTATAGCCTCACCGCGCTCTTTATAGAACGCCGTCAGTTTGCGCATATACGCTTTATCCTTTTCCGGAATATCGAAACCCGATACCGCGGCGGCATATATTCTTTCGGACAAAATTGCCTGAGACAGGCATAATTCACTTCTTTCCTTGGAATTTTTTCCGTTGTTCGGGGTGTTTGTTCCCGCATGTCTTCTGAATTTTACGAAAGGTTCGTTATAAA
This sequence comes from Clostridiales bacterium, assembly GCA_021635425.1. Lineage (GTDB taxonomy): Bacteria > Bacillota > Clostridia > Christensenellales > Borkfalkiaceae > UBA10281. Next base: position 6,859 of record JAJWOJ010000058.1, read on the forward strand.
CGTAAGTTTTACCCGTCGCTATCCCGAACGACCAGAGAACGCTGTCGTGTCCGCATGAACTATACCATGCTTTTTCGATATACGGCAATAATTCTCTTCTGAAACACATCGTACAGCCCTGTCGCTGCACCGTCATCCACATTTTGTCAAGCTTGACTTTTTCGATTTCGCTTTTGCCGTAATTTTCCGTGTTGAATTTCGCGAGTTTGTATTTTTTAACGTCGTCCTCGAAAAACGGCATAAGATTGCATGCAAGAACGCCTATATTTTCGTTTTCTTCCATGGCGGCAAGCATTTTTTCGCATTTATGAGCATCCCACACGTCATCCTGGTCGCAACAAAAAATAACGTCTTTTGTTGCCGATTTAAACCCCGTCATGAAGTTCCTGCGCCAACCGAGGTTTGTTTCGTTTCTGAAAACATGCCAGTTTTCGCAGTTATTCTCCGAGATGAATTTCTTCACCGCCTCAACGGTATTATCCGTCGAACCGTCGTCGAAAATCAGAACTTCGTCTGCAGATTTCGTCTGCGCTGAAAGGCTTTTTAATTGTTCGGCAACATATTTTTCGCCGTTATACGTCGTCATGACTATGCTGTACGTCAACAAAATTTTTTCCTCTTTTTCATATCTATTCTTCAATTCCGATTCATGAGTTTTCCGCGGGAAGTTCCGCTTATTTTAACTTCGTCGGACACAACGCACGCGCAAATCGTCGCGAGCATCATCGGCGCGTATACTATATAGTGATATCCCCATAATACTATGAGCATGCCCGCAATCGGGGCGTAGTATTTGATATATTTATTATCGTCATAGCAGAGCCGTCTGCATTTTTTAAGTATCAGAATCATGCAGGCTAAAAACAATATAACGCCTGAAAGCCCGCAATCGAAATAATATGCAAAATAAGTACACTCGGGGTCGTAAGGATAAAACTCATGATCGATCGTTGTGTGGATAAGATATGGAAAAGACGACGTGCCGAACCCCGTTCCGATAAAAACATACAGCGGAGATAGAATTACGGCGGGCAGAAAGTAAATAAAATACTGCGTCCTTACCGACGTTTCCGCAATTTCGCCTTTCAGTCTTATACGCTCGGTCAAAGCGTTAAGCATTCTGCCGACGACCGTTTTCGGGAAAAACACACCCCCAAGAATAACAATCGCCGCAAAAACGCAAACCACGGCAAGTAATTTCATTTTCTTTTCCGAAATGCCATCACCCCTTACAATCGTAATGATAACGGCAACGATGATTCCGACCGCCGCCACAAGGCTCACGCTTGCAAAAGTTGCCACAACCGAAG
>JAJWOJ010000058.1:8178-9145 GCA_021635425.1 Clostridiales bacterium
AAATATCCATGCTTTTCTCTTTTTCAAAGAATAAAAAGCCGTCACTGTTGCAAAAAATCCGATGTTTGCAGGGTCGCCGTTCAAGCCGCCGCTTCGGATTCCGCTGTCCAAAATCAATGCGAGCTGCCCGAGCCTTACGTCGTGACGAACTATGTATGACTTGAAAATCACGTTTGTTACAGACACTCCGCCGACGTAAAATATTACGCCCTCCAAAGAAGCCCACAAAACGTTTGCAACCATACCCGCTATAAGCCCCGACATTATTATCGACGTACAATCCTTATACGCGGTGCATTTTATCAACAAATATAAAAGTATGTAAATAAGAATTTTCGAAACGTATCCGATCGACGCGTTCGCCCATTCTTTTCTGCCCGAGAAATAAATGTAACCGACAAAACACGAAACAAGGCTTATTAAAAGCCAGAAAAGATATAATCTGCCCGTTTTACCGCATATGCTTTTGTTCGGATTTAAATGAAATGCGAGCATCGATATGCTCACAGCCAAAAGAACGGTAAAAACCGAAACATAGCGGGAACCTATCGGCAATTCGATAATCGGAATCGTGGAAAAAAAGCCGAGCAAAAAAAAGACGGCAATCTGAATTTTCGACAAAATGCCATATCTTTTCCGTTCCATAGTTCTCCTCCCGTCTTATTTCCGTTCAATCGTATTTACGTTTATGAATAAAGTTTGATGTAATACTCTACGGCTACCCGTTTATCGATTTTTTCCCCGATTTCGGAAATTTCCGAGTCGTTTTCGGCAGGCTTTCCGTCCGCAGCGTTTTCCGCGTAAAATTTTATTTTTTCAAAAGCGGATTCCAGGTCTCCTTTTTCCACAACTTTTCCGTTATCGAGGAAAATCGTTTCTCTGCTGCCGCCCGTATCGTAAGTAACCACGGGCGTTCCGCAAGCCTGCGCTTCGAGATTTACCGTGGGATAATTATCCTCGTAAGTGG
>JAJWOJ010000504.1 GCA_021635425.1 Clostridiales bacterium
ATATTATATTTCGTCCGATTCGCCCATAGTTTTAGGAAGCTACGGTCATTCGGTGTTCAGTTCTATGGCGGCTGCCAAAAACATCACCGCGCCCGATTTTTTCGGCTACGCGAGCAACGGGCAGAACAGCACGAAAACCCACAACGGTACTACTTTTTCCGACGCGGTTATGAGTTATAAATACGTCGTTTACAATCTTTACGACGGCGACGATTCGAACGGAAAAAACAAAAACTACTATAAGGCGACGGAAATTTACGGGTACGAAAAGCCGTGTGTAGAGGTGTGGAAAAAATCGGACGGCGAAAGTACGCGCATTTTCTCGGCGGATAAGCCTACGGGCGATCTTGCAAACGTAACCCGCGGAAACGACATAAAGCTTTCGGCAAAACAAGTTGAGGGCGGATACGAGTTTTATATAAACGATAAACCGTTTTATGCTTTCAACACTTCCGAAGCCGTGAATAAAGCTCGCGTCGTCGGACATTACATCACTGCCGAAGTGAAGAATTTTACCGTTGACGGAGAAACCGTGATGAACGGCGTCGAAGCGACGGGCTGGACGAAAAACGGCGGAACTTACAGGCTTTCGGGCGCGTCGTCATCCTATCTCACATGCACGAACCGCGATTTCGAAACGACGGAGGTTTTATATAACTTCACGAAGTCTTCCAAATATTCCAACGCGTTCGTGGCGTTAAGGCTTTGCTTTGCGGACGGAACGGAATATTCCGTACAGGTGAACACCGCGAAATACGGCGTTTACGAAAACGAACTCGCTTTTCCCTCTTGCGCCGTTGTGGACGGCGGAAATATCGTTATAGACGACGATATGGACGAAAACGCGAAAACGGTTGCCGTTTACGACTTTTTAAACGGCGAATCGTCGGGCATTAAAGGTAGTATTTCGACAAGCGATATTAGGGCGTTGAAAGCAAAACTCGAAGAGAGAAAAGTGGAGTATAAACTCGCAAAAAACGAGATAATTCTTCCCGAAATCACGGCTAAGAAAGGGCAGAGTTTATACCTTAATTATGCAAATCTCGAAGGTTATGAAGTTAAGGTGAACGGAAAAGTCCGCGAGATGAAAGATAACCCTCTCGATTTTATGATAATCGATCTCGACGAGGGCGTGAACAACGTCACGATAAAGTATAAATCGCCCGCGTATAAATACATTCTGCTCGGCGTAATCGCGGGCGGGCTTATCCTTGCGCTGTATGAAGTTCTGAAGAAAAAGCTTCCCGTCGCGCTTGAAAAGGCGGAGATAGTTATCCCTTATCTCGCGTATGCGCTTGCCGCCGCGCTTGCAGGGTTCTTCATCGTGTTCCCGACGGGCGTATTCATGTATAAATTCTTCTTTAAGTATTTGAAAATAATTTTCGGCGGGAAATAAAATCCCGACAGATAACTCAAGAATACTTATACGAGATATAAATAAATTTTTCCGAAAACATACATTCAAGCGATTGCAAAATCGATAAG
>JAJWOJ010000059.1 GCA_021635425.1 Clostridiales bacterium
GATTTAAAGGCGTTAAGAAAAAAATCTCCTAACTCCCTTAAATTTTCATCTATCGATAATAAAGCAAATGTGTACTTATTCATTTATGCAGAATTTACCCGAAAATTATTCAATCTTCGATATAAAAAACAAACGTAAACCGCCCGTAAAAACAGAACGCCGGAACGGGGGCTTATGCAAATCAAAAAAATTGTATCCCCGTCTTTCGGAGGCGGAGATACAATTTCCGTTTTTTTAACGATTTTTATATTTTTATCAGCCGTTATACGCTATCGTTGCGTTGCAACCGCTTAACCATTCGTTACCGAATAATTTAGCAGCCTGAGACTTTTTGAGAGCAAACGCGATGGTCTGATCCTCGCCCCAGCCGACGAACGCTTTATCAAGCGAATATACGCGCGACGGAATGACGACAGACTTAACGCCCGTGCAACCCTCGAACGCGCTCATGCCGATTTCGCACAAACCGTTGCCAAGCGTAACGCTTGCAAGCGATTTACAATTCATAAACGCATAGTTGCCGATAGTTCTTACGGAATCGGGCAACGTTATTTTCGTCAACCCCGAACCCGTAAACGCCGCTTCGGAAATTTCAGTAATCATTTCGGAAAGCGTTATCGTCTGAAGAGCCTTGCAATCGGCGAAAGCATTCGAACCGATTGTATGAACGGAAGCGGGAAGGGTTATTTCCGTAATACCCGAACCGTAGAACATATAATTCGGAATTACCGAAAGCTTCGCGGGAAGGGTTACGTTTGTAAGCGAAACGCAATTTTCAAATGCTCTGCTGCCTACCGTCGTAACCGAATCGGGAAGAACTATTTCGGTCAACCCTGCTCCGCCGAACATTTTTTCGGGGATTTCGGTGATACCCGCAGGAAGCGTTATCGTTTTAAGCGAAGTACAATTTTCGAACGCCTGTTTTCCGAAAATCGGGTTAGCGCCGTTTTCGAACGTTACGGTTTCGAGTGCAGAACATCCGCCGAATACGTTATCGCCGATATTTTCGACCGAAGAGCCTATCGTTATCGATTTAAGCGCGGAACAACCTTTGAACGCGCTGTCGGACAATTTAGTCAATTCTCCCGAAGCTTTAAATTCGACAAGTTGTTCGCAACCGCTGAACACCGCATTTTTCACGTCCATGACTCCTGTCGGCAACGTTACGGATGTAAGACCCGAATTCTGGAATGCCGACTGCATAAGATCCGTCAGACTTTCGGGCAACGTAACCGATTTAAGCGCCGAACAACCGTTAAACGCCGCAACGTCGATATAAGTCAATTTGTCGCCGAACTCAACCGTTTCAAGCGCAATACAACCGTTAAACGCGCTGTTTCCTATTTTTTCGAGATTTTCCGGCAACCTGACCTCTGTAAGCGACTGACAACCGAAGAATGATCTTTCGGCTATCGACTTCATGTTCAATGCGGACATATCGAGCGCCGTAAGCCCTGCGCCGCTGAACGAGCCGTCGCCGAGAACGATTTCGGGATTCGCCGTTGCAAAATCCATAGTCGCAAGCGAAACGCAACCGTTAAACGCGGTTTCGCCTATTTTTATAAGCGACGACGGAAGATTTATCTTACAGAGCGAAACGCAGCCGCTGAACGCGTCGTTACCTATTTCCTGAATACCGTCTGCAAGCGTTACCTCTTCGAGTCCTTCGAAAGAACGGAACGCACCGTCGGGAATTTTTACAAGCGTAGACGGAACGGAAAGTTTTTTAACGTTTACGTTTTTTGCGAAAACGTCGGAAGCGATATTCGTCACACCATTGGGAAGAGTAAGCGTTTCGTCGGCAACGAACGGTTTACCGTTGGGGAAAGCCACCGCATTGACTCCGCCTTCGATAAGGAAACCGTTTTTAACGATGTAATTCGCATTATCTTTATCGACGGTTATTCTGATAAGCGACGGTGCGGATAGCGCGCCTCCGCCGATAGAATTAACCTTTGCGGACAAACGTATCGCAGTAAGCCCCGAAGAAGCAAAACAACCGCTGCCGAGCGTTGTAACGCTGTCCGGTATATCTATGCTTTCAAGCGACGAGCAGCCCTTGAACGCATTATCGGGTATCGCCGTAAGCGAATCGCCGAGTTTAACGGTTTTAAGACTGCCGCATCCCTCGAACGCGCCGGATGCAATAGAAGTTACTCCGGAAATATCGATTTCTTCAAGCGAAGAACATCCCTTAAACGCGTCGTACGCTATTGTGGTTAAACCTGCGGGGAAATTAACCCGCTTAAGGTTTTCACAACCGACGAAAGCGCCGTATTCTATTGTCGTAAGCGATTCCGGAAGAACGACTTCTTCTAAGTTGTTCGCGTATTTGAACAAATTGTACCGAAGCGAAGTAATTTTAGACGCGCTCAGATCGATCTTTTTCAGCGAAGAATCACGGAACAATATTCCTCTGTTATAAGTTCCGCTCTTTAACGTGCCGAGTATTTTCAGGCTTTCCAAGCCGCAACCGTTAAACGAAGAAGCGCACATTTCGACCGTGCTTGACGGCAAACAGTTCCCGTCTTCCGCGGCAGCGCCGTCGTAAGTCATGGTTTTTAATTTAGGCGTGTTATAGAACACGTTCATGCCTATAGCCTGCAGCCCTGCGGGAAGAATTACCGTTTCAAGGTCTACACAATCTTTAAATTGTGCCGACGCCTTGGAAATAAGATTAACTCTTGCTTTCGAAAGAAGACAATTCTTATTAGTAAGATATTTAAGCGATTTCGGCAACCTTATGCTCACAAGCCCCGACCCGCTGAACGTTTCCGGTCCGATATACGAAATTTTGTCGGGCAAATCTATGGTCTTTAACGATGTACATTCTTTGAATACGTAACCGTAGTCGGCGCTGGTTTTGGACGATCTTGTCGTACCGAGCATCGTAACCGTTGACGGTAATTTTACCGACGACAGATTAGTACATCCGAGGAATGCGCCTCTGTTGATCTTCGTAACGCCCTCGGGTATTTCGATACTCCTAAGCGACGTACAATCTCTGAACGCATATTCTCCGATTTCTTTAAGCCCTTTAACGTTAATCGTTATGGTTTCGAGCGACGCCATGCCGTCAAACGCAGAATCGCCTATAGACGTTACGCTTTCGGGGACGACAAACGAAGTTATCTGCGTACCCGCAAGCATATTTGCGCTGATTGCCGTGAGCTTCGACGGAAGCGTTATTTCGGAAATTTTAGTGCCGTTAAACGCATAGCTCCCCAATGAAGTAAGCTGCGAATTATCCGCGAAAGTTACCGAAGAGAGTTCAAAGCAGCCGGCGAATGCAGAATCTCCTATAGTCTTTACGTTCGCAGGTATCGCCACGGAAGTTATTTTTGTTCCGGCGAACGCTTCCGACCCGACAGAAGTAACCGAAGCGGGAATTTCTATCGACTTTAACGCCGTGCCTTTAAACGCCGACGAACCGATCGTCTTCAATTCTTCGCCGAACGACACGAAAGCGAGGGCCGAACAGCCGTTAAACACGCTGCTTCCGAGCGATTCGAGTTTTCCGGGAAGGTTGATGTTCGTAAGCGACGTACAATTTTCAAACGCGCCGTTACCGATACTCTCAATCGAGGGCGCATTGTCGATAAACACGACTTCGACGAGATTTCCGCAATTTGCAAACGCGTTTGCGCCTATCGTCTTAATGGTTTCGGGTATAATAACTTTGGTAATATCGGGCTGACCTTTATAAGCGTCGGCTTTAATTTCCTGAACGTTATCGGGCAACTTCAATTCACCCTCTTTAACGCCGAATACGCAATATACGACATGCCCGTCTTTACTGCAAAGCATTCCGTTATTCACGCTGAGATTTTCGTTACCTTCGGCAACCGTAACGCTGTCGAGAGTCACTAAACCGTCGAGCGAATTACCGAGCGAAGCCACTTTAGAGGAAATTTTAAGTTCGGTTAAGTTTATACAACCCTTGAACAGCGAGCTGCCGAGAGTTATCTTATCCGCCGTTTCCGGTATTTCGAATACGGTTATTCCCGTTCCGACAAACGCTTCGTCGCCGATACTCTGAAGCGCGGCTGTACCCGTGCCGCCGACGGCAAATTCGACCTCGGCAAGTTCCGAGAATTTGAACGCTTCCTTCCCTACGGAAGTTACGCCCGCGCCTATTTTTATCTTTTTAAGAGAGGTGTTATAGAACGCCTGCTCGCCTATGGTTGCCACATTATCGCCGAGGGTAATTTCTTCAAGCGACACGCAATTTTTGAATGCCATTTCTCCTATCGAAGTTACGGAATTACTCATGATTACTTCGCTGAGAGATTTACAATCGACAAACGCACCCTTAGTTATCGACGTAACGCCGTCGCCTATCGTAATTTTTCTTAAAGAATTACAGCTGTTGAATGCGTTTCCTATCTTCGTTACGGAAGACGGCAGAGTTACTTCCGTCAGACCCGTATTCTGGAACGCCTGATTGCCTATAGTAACAAGCCCTTCGGGGAAATTGATGTTTTTAAGATTCCTCGAGTTTACGAAGGCCGAGTCCGCGATGGTCTTCAGTTTACTGCCCTGCGCGAATTCCACGGTTTCGAGAGCGTTACAGCCCTGGAAGGCATATTTGCCTATTTCGGTAACGCTTGCGGGTAATTTTACTTTTTTAAGCGACGAAGTCGCTCCGTAACCGATATCGAACGCCGCAATACCTATTTTAACGGTTCTTTCGGGGAATTCGATTTCTTTAAGGCTTATGCATTGCGAGAACGCTCCGCTTCCGCCCATGCCGTCGGCTATAGTAAGAGACAAGTCTTCGTTGCCGCTTTCGAAAATTACCTTTTCGAGCTTTTTCGCACCTGAAAATGCGTTATTCGATATCGTTCTTACCGTATTCGGTATGGTTATTTCTTTAACCGACGTATTTTGCAGCAGGAAATCTCCAACAGTCTTCAATCCGCCCGGCAACGTTACCTTTGTCAGCTTATCCGCGCCGTTAAACAAATTCTTACCAAGCTCTATCGTTCTGTCGGCGGAGCCGTTAAGGAATTTCACTTCGGTGACGACCTTATTGCCGTAGAACGCGTTCGCGGCAACGTTTTCGACCGTACCCGGTATTTCGACGACTCCGTCTTTACCGTCGCACATAACGGGACAATAAATAAGATTCTTTATTATTCCGTCGACTTTTTCATACATTACACCGTCAACAGACGCGTATTTCGGGTTCCCCTCGCTGAAGTTTACCTCCGCGAGAGATTCGCAGGATTTTGTATATCCTTCGTCGTCGACATACGTGAATATATTTTCGCCTATTTCCGCAAGCGAAGCGGGGAAATTAACGGTAACCAGGGAATTGCATTGTTCGAATGCCCCGCCGCCGATAACTTCAAGCCCTTCGGGAAGAGTTATTTCGGTAAGCGCGTTACAATATCCGAACGCGGACTCGCCTATTTCTGTCAACTTGTTTCCGCCGAACGTTATCGACGAAAGACTTGTGTTGTTATAAAACGCCTTGTTGCCTATCTTCGTAAGACCGGACGGCAAACTTACGGAAGAAAGAGACTTGCAGCCGTTGAACGCAAAGTTGCCGATCGTAACCGAAGCGCTATCGCTTGCAAATTCTATTTTTACGAGCAATGTGCAATGAGCGAAGGCGTTATCGCCTATCTTTTTAAGCGAAGCGGGAATTTTTACGGTTCTTAAGTTTGCGTTTTCCCTGAACAGGTTGGCGTCGATTTCTTCAACGCCGTCGGCAATAACGATATCCGACGCGCCGCCTTTCGGGTAACAAAGAAGTTTCGTCTTGTCCGCGCTGTATAACGCTCCGTCAGAGTCGATATAATAGTTTTTGTTTGCCTTATCGAGAATTACCGTTTCGATTTTATACCCGAATACGGCGGAAATACCGATAAGCGGAGTATCTTTGCCCAACGTGAGTTTTGTTACCGCAAAACCCGAAGTCGAACCCGCCAAAGGAATACTGCCGAACGCGCTGTCGGCAAAATCCAGCGTTCCGTCTTCTACGCCGACGCTCCCTACCGTAACTTCTTTTAAAGCCGCAGAGTAAAACGCGTATTGTCCGATATGCGTAAGATTTGCCGGTAACGTTACTTTTTCGAGTTTGCCCGCCCTATAAAACGCCGCCTGCCCGATCGAAAGCGCGCTGTCGTTCTCGTCTCCGCCGAACGTGAGCGAAGCGAGATCGGAACAACCCATAAACGCTTCGTCGCGGATAGTCGTGACGGTAGCGGGAATCGAAACGTTTTCGATAAGCGTACAATTTCCGAACGCGCCGTTTCCTATTTCGGTAACGGTATTCGGCAAAATAACGTCCGCAGTTCTGCCTCTGGGGCAATATATAACCGTCTTTTCGTCTTTATCGGTAAGTATTCCGTCTACAGACGAATAATTAACTTTTTCGCCGACCACGTCTATTCTCTCGAGAGAGGCAATGCCGTCTACGGCTTTATAAGCGTTAGTACCGAAGATTTCTTTATCGAAATCCATCGTAAGCCCGACGCTTGCGTCGACAGAGCTTGCGAATTCGCACGAACTTGCTTTAAGTCTTCCGGGAAGAGTGAGTTTTACAAGCGCGTCGCAACCGAAAAATACGTTTTTACCGAATGTAAGTTCTTTCGCTTCTTCACCCTCTTTTTCGGCAAGGAACTCTACTTCGGTGAGCTGTTTGGAGTTTTTGAACGCGTTGTTCCCCACTTCCGTAACCGACGAAGACACCGTTACCTTCGTCAATGCGGAACCCGAAAGCGCCCCGGAAGCCAAAGTCGTAGCGTCATGCGCGACCGTAAACGCACCCGTTTTTCCGTAAGGAATAAGCACAAGCGTTTTGGTTGCTTTTTCACCCTCGGCATCGGTAACATATACAGCGCCGTCATCGGAAGTCAGACCGGACTTATCCACGCCCGACGTTTCGTAAATCATTATGGATTTAAGGTTACGACATGCCGCAAACGCGCTTGTGGCAACGCCTTCGCTCATACCGACGGAGAATTTTACGGTATCGGGTATCTTGATATACTCAAGCTTATCCGCGCCCGCAAGAGAGTCTATGCTTACTACGGGCAAAGCCCCCATTATGTTCTTAACCGTCGCTTCCGTAACGTAAGGAAGACCTTTTCCTTCGGTAACGTTATAACCCGTTCCCGCGCCGTTTAAGGTATATTCGAATACTTTTAACCAGTTGGCATAGAGAATAACTTCGTCATGCGCGGTTTTCCATTTTTTAAGGCTCGCGCCGTTCATGTCCGTATACTGTTCGCCTACTCCGTTAGGCTGGAAGAACCAGCCGCCGAACACAAGGTTTTCGTCAGCGCTTTCGGGAATGCTTAACGTGTAATTTTCGTTATAACGAACCTGCTCTACGGACTGTTCGTCGCCGTTTTGAAGAGTTACGTTATACGCTTTCGAAAGGAAATCCGCATAAAGCGTGATTCCGCCCGACTTTAAAAGCTTATCGGCAAGATATCTCGCGCCGTTGTTGGCTCCGCCGTCGGGGACGTCGTACCAACCGTCTATATCGAAGCCCGTTACGGTAAGTTTTTCGGCAGGGAAACCGAGCGTATCGCCTTTAGCTTTATACTCGACTTCGCTCTGTCCGTTTTTACCCATATATTTAATTTCGTATACGGTAACGGTCGTCGTCCGAGAATCACCTACTGTTCCGTCGTCGCAATAATAAGATACGGTAATAACGTTTTCGCCGCTTTCGGTAAACGAGACCGGCGCGCTTACCGTTTCCTTATTATAGTTCGTTTCTTTGCCGCCGTTTACGGATACCGCATAGCTGTCAGCCGCGGCGACGGGAGTCCAGTACACTTTACCGCAATCGTATTTAAGCCCCTGAAGCAAATCGTTTGCGAATTCGAACTCGTCGGACTCTTCGGACTTACTCGTCTCGTTAAACGCCGTAACGGTAACTTTGTTGAAAGACTTTATATCGTCGGAATCGAGAACTTTCTCGTTAGCGGAAACGGTATATTCCTTTCCGTTAAGCCTGACGGAATATCCCGTTGCGTTTTCCACCGCTTTCCATTTAAGAACGTTGCCGTTTATAACGATCCCCGCGGGTGTCGCCGGCAACTGTTTGTTGTAGGTGAAAGTTGCGGCTTCGGGGCTATTGTATTTGTAACTTACGGGATATACTTCTATATCGTATTTCCCCTCGGCGTATTCCTTTAACGAAAATTCGTTTACGTCGGTTTTTACCTCTTCGCCGTTTATCGCGACGACGTAGCCGAGCGCATTGTCGACGGCGTTCCATACGAGTTTACCGTCTTTGACCTCTATCTCGGAAACCGAATCGAGCGTCTTATCGTAAACGAAAACCCCTTCGGAGCTTACAAAACCCGCAGCTTCGGCTTTAACCGTAACTTTTATGCCGCCCTTCTGCATTTCGCAACCCGAAATGTCAAAATAAGTATAAGTCCCGTTATCCGTCGCGGTGTGCTTATGATTTTTATTGCCGCAATCGACCGTGATTATATACTTTTCCGCATTTTCGACGGGATTGTATATAAGCATGCCGCTTTCCGTGACAACGAAATCCGATACGCGCGCAAGAGCTTTATTGTTATAATAAGCTTCGAATTTGATATTGCCCGCATTGTCGGTTATTACGATTTTATATTCGCCCGCAGCCGCTTCGGAAAATTTATATTCCGCTTTCGTCTGCGTGGCGTCAAACGTTTTATCAAACCCCGTAGCGGATACCGTAACTTTGAATGCAACCGCTCCGTCCGCGCTCCAGGTTATATCGTCGCCGACAACCTTAACGCCGTAAATACCGTCTTTCCATGCGGGATAAAGATTGACGTTTTCTTTAAGAACTTCGTCGGTGTATTTATAGGTAAGCTTTGTTTCGTCGTCGAAATCGCTGACGTACCAGCCGTCGAATTCTTTTCCGTCTTTATCTGCAAGAGATTCGAGACCGTAAACAACGCCGTTTATCGTCTGAATTTTTTTATCGCTTCCGTCTTTAAGCGTAGCCGTAAACTCACGCACTCCCGCATCCGAATCGATATATTGAGCATATACGGTGATATCGCTTCTTACGGGCGCGGCAAAATTATATATTTCGCTGTAATCCGTAGAGGTATACCA
>JAJWOJ010000060.1 GCA_021635425.1 Clostridiales bacterium
TAACAAAGGACTTGTTAAAATCCGTTTTCATCCTTTTAAGCCGCCGACCGCCGTGTTGTTTAAAATGGTTTTCTGAAAAACGCAGAAAATCGCTATGACGGGAATCAACGAAACGATCATCATCGCGAACAACTGCGGGTAGTTCGGGTTATACGTGGTTCTCGAAACAAATCTCTGCAAGCCGTAAGCGACGGTTATTTTCGTGGGAGCGTACATATAAATCGTGTAATAATCGTTCCATATGCCTATGCACGTTAAAATCGCGACCGCGCCTATCCCCGGCAGAGCCATGGGCAGCATTATTTTGAAAAACACCGTGAAGTGCGACGCGCCGTCGATAAACCCCGCCTCGGAATAACTCCAGGGCAGATTTTTGAAAAAGCCGTAAAGCAACAAAAATCCCGCGCCGAAGCCGCCCATGTTCATTATGAAAATACCGATATAAGTGTCGTATAGCCCCACTTTGGAATAAAGATAATAAATCGCCGCGGTTGAGCCGGTGGACGGAATCATCATAAGAATAACAGCTACGGAATAAAATATCCCCTTGCCTTTGAATTCGTATTTGGCAAGACAATACGCGGTCACCGCGCTGCTCGCTATACTGCAGAAAGAACAACCTATTATAAGAATAATGCTGTTGATAAACATTCCGACGATGGTCGTTTCGTCGATCTTTATCCCAAACACCTTTTGCCAGTTTTTGAGTGTGAATTGCTTCGGAAAAGCCCAGGTATCGAACATAAATTCCCTCTGGCTTTTAAACGAGTTGTTCACGCACCAAAGCACCGGAAAAAGCATTACGAGAGCATAAAGAACAAAAATAACGAAAAATATTATCATTGTTGTCCTTTCCGTTTTGCTTCTTTTTCTCATATTTGCTCCGATTTTTTTCTTCCGCCGCCCTCGCCTTTTAAAAGACGAGGGCGGCGACATCATTGTTGTTAGTTTAACGTTTTTGTTTTCCGATTAATCTTTACGTTTTTTGCTTGCAACGATAAACATCGCCCCGATCGCCGCGAACGCTGCCGCCGCAGACGCCGCAGAAACCGCGCCGAAGCAGCCGCCCGCTTCCGCAGACGGTTTGGTGTCTACCTTTCCTCCGGACGAAGAACTTTCGGAACCGCTTGCAGAGTCTCCCGATTCTACAGCCGAGCCGCCTTTGACGTAAGTTATGGTGGCGGTTTCGCTGTCGAGCAACTTCGCGCCCGAGCCGAGCGCTTTCACGGTGACGACGTAATCGCCGTCTTTTTGCGCATCTATCGTATACGAAGTTCCGCTGACAATCGTTTCCTTTCCGCCGTTAACGCTTACGGCGTAACCGTCCGCGTTTTCAACAGCTTCCCATTTAACGATGTTGCCTTCGAGCGAGAGAACGGGGGTATCGAGAGTTACGGGGTTGGGGTCGTCCGCAATCGCCCTGAAATCTTCATAGGCTGCGAGATTTTTCGCAACGTCGCCCTCGGTTTCGCCGTCGAGACGGGTTATTCTGTAGTTATCGATTGCAAAATACGCGTTTTCGTCCGCGCAGACGGACACTCTGCCCTCGTATGCGTCGGGAAGATTCCACTCGCCGAGTTTGATATAATCTGCAGCAGTATAGTCGGTAAGGGCTTTGCCGTCGACCATTTCCGCCGCGTATAACGTTGCCACGTTGTCGGCAACGACGAGTTTGAGTTTGGTCGTCTTTGCGTAAAGGGAAACGTAACCCTCTTTAGCGGCGGAAGCGTAAGTATGCGAGCCGTCCTCGGCAACCGTGTCGCTTCCGTCGCTTATATAGATTTCGTCGCCGACAAGTTGTCCGTGAGCCCAGTCCATAAGTTTAACCGAGCCGTAACCCTGATAGGGTTCGTCGGCGGCGCTCCATTGTCTGGTAGAGAAATCTCTTATGAACAACTGATACGCGCCTTTGCCCCAGCCGTAAGGCGTTTCGTTGCCGAACGCTATGGTGAGATCGCTGTAACCGTACATCCAGCCGTCGATTTTCTCGGGGCGGGATTCTATGGGATAAGAAATATAATCGAATTCAACGACGAAATCGGCGTAAATTCCGCCCGCGCAGAACACGGTGTTCGAGCCCGAACCGTTGAACATGAGTTTTCCGTCTTTCTTTTCAAGCCCCACGGCGTCCAACTGATTCCTGAATCCCGTCGTGGAGGTGGTGGAAATCATAAAGTCGGCGGGGTCCATATACTGGTTGAAGTTACATTCCAGGTTTTTGCCGTCGCTTCTCGTATAATCGTAACGGATAATCTTCACTTCGTCCGCAAGGGTAAACGTACAATCTCCGTCGCCTTCGGCTGCAAATGCTATATATCCTTCGACGACCACGCCTTCGAAAGCATAATCGTTTCCGCCGACGGTAACTTTGAGCGTTCCGTCCTTCTTTGCGAGAACGGAGAATGCAACTTCGGATAAATCCACATTTTCAAGAGTGTGAGTTTTAACCGTCGTTCCGCCGTTCATAAGCCCGATAACGGTGCTATCGCCGCTCTTTTCAAAATAAACGAACGACACGCCCGCTTCCGTCACGCTTCTGTAAGTGATTTCGTCATCCTCGAGGCCCGTTACGGCAAATCCGACTTTTTTCCCCTCGGCAATGCTTTCGATTCTGAGCGTGGCGTCCATTGAGAATACATTGGAAGTCACGTCGTTTTTATAAACGGGCATTGCCGCCACAAGCATATCTTCGGCGGTGGAATTGGTGAACACCGTTCCGCCTACGTTCACGATTTTGCCCTTGCTTGCGTAAACCGTTCCGGCTTTGTGCTGTTTAACCGCGAATTTGCCGTCCGTAACGCTGGTGGAAGCGATCGGCGTTTTCGTTCCTTTTTCAAAAATCTGTTTTCCGAGGTCTTCCGCGCTTTCTTCGAGCGTTCCGAACTCTGCCGATTTGACTATTACCGTGCTGTTGAGAGCAATCGTTATGTGATAATCTTTGGTCGCGTCGGGAACGGGATAATAGTTTTTGTTATCTTCTCCCGCCGCCTTCGTTCTCATTTTTTCGCGATAAGCAAGGTCCGCCGTTCTGTTGGCTTCGTCCTGTTCGTATAAATACATGCTTATCGAGCCGTCGGGTCTGCCAACGTAAAGGATTTTGGTAACGAATTTTTCCGCTCGTTCCCAGCCGCTATTGCCGGCCGCCGCCATTCTCGTACCCCAGCCGCCGCCGATAACACATTCGGGGCTTACCCATGACGCGTAATTGCCGGTGGAGGTGTGATCGCTTATCGTTCTTTCGCCGGTGGTAAACATATAATCGGTAATCGAATCCGTATCGAGGTTATACGGCTGGAAAGCGAACGACGTACTCGTCGCGCCCGTTCCGAAGGACGTTCCGTCGATTTCTATTTCGGCGTAAACAGTTTTGTCGCCTTTTACGGTATCTTCCGAACTGATATAGTTCAGGTTAGGCCATGCGGGATTTGCTTCCGCAAGATAATAAGCGGAATTAGCCGTTTTGGTAATTTTTGTTTCGTCCCCCTGTTTCGTCCAACGGACGTCGTCCACCGTTTCGGAAACGCTCACTTTCTTCTCGGCGGCTTTCGCGCCCGTGAAAGACGTTCCGATAACAGCCGAACAAGCAAGCGTTAACGTTAACGCAAAAACAAGTAGTTTTTTCATTTTTCCTCCTCGCGGCGTAAAGCCGCATTTTTTAATATTCGTAAACGGGAAACAGTTTTTCAAGCACCCGTTTAGTTCCGATGACTATAGGCGTTCCGATAACGGCGCACAGTATGCCCACCGCCGCGCCCATCGTGAGTTCGCCCGATTCTCTTATTGATTGCACTATATAAAGCGCAATCGTATAGGTTTCCCCGTCCGGTCCGCCGTTCGTTAAAAGTTTCGGCTGCAGGAAAATCGTGAATATAACCGTAGTTCCGAACATATACAACGTGGAAACCGTCGTGCCGATGAGCGGAAAAACGATGTTCACGAGTTCGCCCCAGAAACCTATTCCGTCCAGCCGCGCGGCTTCTTTCAGTTCTTCGGGGATTCGCCCTATCGCGCCCGAAAGCAGCGGTATATTGCCGCCTATACCGACGATGAAACAATACAAAAGTACCATTTTCATAGCCGTTTTCTGGCTCATAAGCCACCCCTCTTCGGGGATAATGCTCTCGAGATGCAATGCTTTCAGAATGGGGTTGATTATGCCGTTCGTGGAATCGAACACGAACGCGAAAAGCATCGTTAAAACGACGACGCTTATTATCGAAGGCAGATAAAACACCACTCTGAAAATCTTCGCGCCGGTCATGTTTTTCGATAAGACGTAAGAAAACAGTATGCCGAGCGGCAGCAAAATGAAGTTATTCAGCGCAAACAGCAGAAGCGAGTTTCTTATCGCTTTGAGAATAACGCTGTAAGGCGAAGTCATGTTTCTGAAGATTTCCGCGTAGTTCTGCCAGCCCACCCAGACGTAACTTCCGTCCGACGAAGCCGACCTGTCGAGCGTTTTGAACGACAGAGCGACCGTGTCTATGTTGATATACACGAAAAACACGAGGAAATGCGCTATGGGTATCGCCATCATCGCGATCAGAAACAACCTTTTGTGCCACGCGGCGGAAAGCCCTTTCTTTTCTTTTATCACATTCCCGCTTCTATCTTCCATGTCGACCAATTTTCTTTTACGTAATTATATTCGCTGCCGCAGTATACCGCCGCGGTGAGTTCTCCGCTCCTTATCTTCGTATAAGGCGAAATCGTGTTGAAAATTCTCACTTTTCCGGCAAGCCACAACGGAGATTTGCTGTATTCGAAATAACTGTAATCGGAGTTTTTGCAGATATCGAAACAATCGTCGTTGAATTTCGTGTATTCTCCGTCCGAATAATCATAAACGAAAGGTCTTATGCTTCCGGTATCTTTCGTGTACTGTTTTAAAATATCGTCGCGCTGCAAAAACGCGAGGAATTTTTTGCCGCCCTCTTTGTTTTTAGCCTTTGCGGGAACGAGCATATAGTCGGGCTGAGCCGAATAATTGCAGGAGATATATTCGCCGTCCTTTTTGAGAGAAACGTTTTCGACGTAAGGCGTTCTCATCATTCTCATTTCGAAGCCTTCGGGCAAAAATTCCTGCATTTCGCATTCCATCCAGCCGCCGTTCGGCATCATCGCCGCTTCGCCGAGAATGAAACTCTGCTGAGCCTGCGTGTTCTTCTTTGAAGCCGAACCCGTAAGAACGTAAGAATACTCTTTTCCGTTATAAGTTCCGCTCGCGTTTTTCCCGAACAATTTGTTGAACTGATTAAGCCCGACCAACTTGCCGTAACTCGGGTCGGTCTGCGTTCTGTAAGCGAAAACCTCTTCGCTGCCGAAATCGAAAAACTCCTCGACTTTTTCCTTGCCGGAAGCCTGCAACCACCAGTTCATAAGCAGGAAATCGAAATATCCGCCGTCCGTCCCGCAATAGACGAAGGGCGAAACTTTACCTTTGGTATCGACGATGATCCGGTCGCAAAGTTCAACGAGTTCGGTCACCGTTTCGGGAACCTTCCAGCCGTACTGCTCGAACATTTTGCCGTTATAAGCGATGCCCGTGACGTTTTTGTTCCAGGGCATTACGTAAAGCGATTCTTTGTTTTTCACGGTCGCTTTGCTGTAATCGAGGAACACTTCGTTCGTTTTTCCGGCGATAGAGGGTTTATCTTCACCGTCGATTTTTGTATCGTACACGTCGTCGATAGGCTCTATCCAGCCTTTCACCGCGAAATCGTACCAGTTGGAAGCGAGAACCATATAAACGTCCGCTATCGCCGCACCCGTTTCGAGTTTGTTGCTCATTCCGGTCGTGATTTCCGGGTCACCGTCGAGGTAAACCCAGTATTCGCGGTTTTCGGTCACGAACGCCTTTGCGGCGTTTTCTATCCACGTTCTGCCGAAGCCCGTTTCGGCAAAGGTGATTTTGATTCTCGTTTTATTGTCGATGCTGTCGCCGGGGACGTCCGGGTCGATATAATAAACTCTGTTTTCGTTTATTATCAAGCCCGTAGAGCCGCCTTTGCTTTCGTCCGAGCCTCCGCCGCACGCAAACGTTAAAGCGAGCGTTGCCGACATAAGAAAGCAACAAATAATCGTTTTTAAAAACTTCTTCATAATTTTCTCCTTTTTTTTTATTTCGAAGGTATATGTTTCAAAAGCATAACGAACGCCTGAAACCTGTACCGAAAACTTATTTCAACGGTATGACGAACGCACCGTCGCCGCTGTCGAGATTGAGTTTAAGAACTCCGTTGTTGAGTTTTATCGCGGTGAGTTCGCCGTCGACGATAACCACGGCGTAATTCGTGTCCTTAAATGTGATTTCGATTTTGTTGGACAGGTTTTTGGCGGGGTCGGTAAAGTTTACCACCATAAACCCGTCCTCTTTGCCCGCTTTATCCTTGAACACGCCGATAAGAACATCCTGCTCGGCGGTGTATTTTTCGATGCGCGGATGGCTTTTCATAACATAATCGGCGACGTATTCGAAATTGTCGTTTTCACCCATCGCGTTTTCTCTGCCGACTTTCGTCATCGATCCCTGCCACTCGAAGTTATCGTAAATATCGTCAAACGCGAGAATTTCGTTGTTTATCTCTTTCACGTAATCGTAAACCGCCGTTTTCGTTCCGTCGAGTTCGATCATCGCTTCGGTGAAATGAGTGAGTCCGTCGTAACGGATAGGCGACCAGTAACAGAACCAACTTATCTGCTTTCCGCCGTAAGCGAGGAAGGTGTACGCCTGGAAGGAAATATCCGTCGCGCTCGTGGGGATACGGTTCGCTCCGCCGTAACCTATGCTCTGAAGATACGTCCACATTTCTCTGTTCGTCGCTTTCGCTCTCTGCGCAACGTATTGCATGGAAACAATAAACGTCGGCTCTATCGAGGTTTTACCGGTGGAATTGTTGCCGAGAAGGGGATAATGGTCGTAAGAAATATAGTCCGTGGCGGTTTCGCCTTCGAGCCATTTGTCGAGATAATATTCCCACGCGGTGCATTCTTCGCTGTTCCAGTTTTCGTCGGTGAAATCGGCGGCTCTGCCTATTATCGGGCAGAGGTTGACAAGTCCGACCTTATCGGGGAAAACCATCTTGTATCTTTTAAGCGCGAGTTTGCACACGTCTATTTCGTTTAATATCGGCTCGTCCTCGATGAGGTGGCCGTATAAAGCCGCGTCGTCCTTATAATAAGCCACAGCCTTCTGCGCCGCCGCGACCGCCTCTTCGTCCGTAAGCGAAGTGTTTTTTAAAATACCGTTAAGCGTGTAATCCCTTATCATCTGCTTCACGCCCGTTTTTTCGGCGGTGGCAAGCATTCTCTTGATAAACCTCGAGTCGGTTGTATAATTGCCGCTGTAAGGTCCGCCGTCCGTCGCCGAAACTTTCCATTCGCCGGGGTACATTATAGATATTCCGCTTTCTTTGAAAATCCTGTACTGATTTTCAAACTCTTCGTCGGTCATCTCCCTCGCGCTACCGGCAACGACGTCCTTTTTGGTGTTGAGTTTAACGACGTAGTTAGGCACGCCCACCCAGGACGAAATTTTATACTCGATATTTTCATTTCTGTTTTTAACGTAATCGGGAAGATTCGCCTCTCCCGCGCTTCCGCCGCCCGTTTTGCACGAACCGAGCGTAAATACGAAAATAAAAGCGAACATCAGGCACAATAATTTTTTCATCTTTTTCTCCTTTTCCGGATAATATCAACCAAAAACAAAACAGGCCGTTTCCAGTATTGACAGATAAATTATAAACACACGGACTACGGCAAACAATGCAATTTATCAGATAAAAAGTGTAATATATGCGCAAAAACGATTTTAAGCATTGCATTTGCCGCCTGCGGCGACGACGAACCGAATCTCCGGCAAAACAAAAAGGCATACACCAAACCGCTTCTCGCTTACGGGATATGCCTTAAAACTTTCGTTTTTATTTCATCGCGTATTCTTTCGGCCTCACGCCGACCTTTTTCAGGAAGAAATTAGAAAAATAATGCTCGTCCGAAAAACTCAGCCTGTCGGCGATCTGCTTTATCGTCAGGTCGCTGTTTTTCAACAAAATTTTCGCCGTTTCGATCTTTTTCTGCAGAATATATTCGTAAGGCGTTATATCGTAATTCTTCTTGAAAAGCCTTATCACCTGAGATTTGGAAAGATAAACTTCGTTCGCCACCTTGTCGAGGTCTATTTTCTTTTTGATGCTGTCGTCTATCACCTTTTTTATCCGCTGGACGGTCGCGTTTACGTATTTCAGCGTTTTCGTTGTGAGCGCTATTCTGTGAACGATTTTAAGGAGCAGCACCGAGATTTCTTCACACAGGGTTTCATATGAAATATCGCTTTCGGCAAGCGTTCTCATCTCTTCGAAAAGGTCTTTGCAGTCCGCGCGGTAACACGCCGATTTTTCAAGCCCGTAAGCAGCGAGCAGGTCGTTGACGTAATAGCCGTAAACGGTTATCCACAATTTCCGCCACGGATCGCGCATATCGGTCGTGTTGCGATGATTGCTCCCCGTTGGAATGATTATCACATCGCCTTTCTCGGGGTAATAAGTCGTACCGTTCACAACTATTTTGCCCTTTCCTTCGAGAATATATTCCACGTCGCTTATATCGGAATTCTCTCGCCAGGACGAATAATTCATCTCGCAGGTGCTTTTGCCTATAGCCTGAATGTTGAGGGGAATTCTCGCGTCCCTCGTATAAAAGCAGCGCATTTCTTCCATATGCGTTTAAACCTCACTTTTTTGCGTATTATACCCATTGAAACGGCAACGCATTGCCATTATAATACATTGCGTAATATTTGTCAAACAGGAGAATATATGAAAAACGCAAAAGCATTTCAAAAACTCTCGCCGGGCGAAATTTACCCCTCGGGCTGGATGAAACGTCAAATCGGAATTCAGGCGGCGGGGCTTGCCGGCAATCTCGACAAAGTGTGGCCGGACGTTAAAGACAGCGGCTGGCTGGGCGGCAAAGCCGACTCGTGGGAAAGGCTCCCCTGCTGGCTGGACGGATTTGTTCCCCTCGCTTATCTTCTGAAAAACGAAGATATGAT
>JAJWOJ010000505.1 GCA_021635425.1 Clostridiales bacterium
CTTTAACGGACATTATTACGACGTCTCTTTTTTTAACCTGCATCGCGCAGGTTTTTCTTTTATCGCTGTCTTCGTCATCGTAACATACGAACACGTTGCAGGCGTCCGCGTCCCTCGTGAAAGAGTAGCCTTTTTCGTTGATAAGCTTTATGAGCGTGCGGGTGTAATTAACGTCCGCTTTTTCAAGTTTATATGAAAAACAAATACGGTTTTTCGTTCTTTTCTTGGGCAGCTTCGAGACGTAATCGAAAAAAAGAATCGATTGAATTTTTTTGCTGCGCTTAAGCCCGAAATCTTCTGTATTCAATGCGTCGGAGTAGTTCATATGATATCCGTCCGAAGAGTTTTTGCCGTAATGTATGCTGTACTTGTTTACGATTTCGTTTAACGAAAGATTTTCTTCTTCGAGAAATTTTTTCAACAGCATCACGGAAACCGCGGCGTCGTCGTCGGAGCGGTGTTCGGTGTAGTGAAGTTCGTATTTTTCGCCGAGTGTTTTTAATCCTATCGAATTGGCTTCGGGATGAATCAGCTGATAGATAAACTGAGCGTCGATAAATTCGTAGGTTATTCTCGGTAAATTATATTTATTGCATGCGTCGTTGAGATATTTGACATCGTTAACCATCGCGAAGCCTAAAACGATTCTGTTTTCGAAAAGGGATTTTACGAAATCGTATCTTTCGGAAAATCTCGGAGCTTTTCTGAAATCTTCAACTTCGTATGCAAAAGTAACGCCCGTCCGCTTTGCGTTTTTTTTGTCTCCCACGGCAAATCGTTTCGGCAAAGGATTAAACAAGACGTCCTCTTGTTTTATGATATTAAGATTTTCGTCGCATACGGCGTAACCTATGGAGCATAAACTCCCGTCGTTGTCTTTTCCCGTGCAACTTTCCGTGTCTATGACAAGATATTCCATCAATATTTCCTTATAAGCCCCACAACCTTGCCCAAGACCACGACGTTTTCCGTCACGATATCGTTATACGCTTCGTTTTCGGGATGCAGAATAAACTTTCCGTCTTTTTTGAAAAAACGTTTGACCGTTGCCGAATCGTCTATAAGAGCGGCGACTATTTCGCCGTTTTCGGCTGTTTCCTGTTTGCGGATTATAACTTTATCGCCGTTATAAATTCCTATTTCGCGCATGCTGTCGCCTTTTACGTTCAGCATGAACGTTTCGCCGTAAGATTCGAAATCTCTTGAAAGCGGGTAATATTCATCGAGGTTTTCGTCGGCAAGAATCGGAGTTCCCGCGGCGATTGAGCCGATGAGAGGAACGGAAATACAGTCGGCTTTAGGTTTTGTGAGCATAATGGCTCTTTTTTTGCTTCCGCTTATCGATATAAGCCCTTGTTCCTCAAGCCTTTTAAGGTATCCGTGGCATGTCGCCGTCGATTTAATCGATAAATCGCGGCAAATTTCTCTTACCGACGGCGGATAACCGTAATTCAATATGTATC
>JAJWOJ010000506.1 GCA_021635425.1 Clostridiales bacterium
TTAAATTCTACCTTCTCATATTCGTTGTCGCCTTTTTTGACATATAATTCTTTCATGTTATTTCTCCTATGTTTCCAAAACCTTTCCACAAAAGATTTTCTTACAGAATTTTCTCCCATGCGTTTTTATACTCGCTGTCTTTCGGCAAGGCAAACTTTCTTATTGAATTTTCCACATGCGGTTGCCCGTGTCTCCCCGGCGTATTTAACCAGATTTTATGACCTTCTTTAACCGTGTTTGCAACAACTTCGCTCGGAACAATGTAGTAATCGGGCTGTTCTATATCGTTCAAAACCACAAAAATATAATAAATATTGTTTCCGAATATGTATTCGCTTTTTGCGCTTAACGCCCAGTTGGTCTTGTTCCCTTTCGTTGTTTTTACTTGAATTGCATACTGTTTATTATGATCATCGTTCTTTATTGCCAAAATATCAAAACTCGGTGTGTTTGACATTGGAACTGCTACGGTAAATCCTCGTCTTTCAAGTTCCGCCGCAACAAAGTATTCGCCACAATTACCTATATTAATTCTCATGTTTTCCATCTTTCGTTTGTCCTCCATCTTTGCTTTCTTTTTTATGCCCGTATGACAATACGTATGTATCTATATTTCTCGGCGTTATATACGGAATATTCTGTTTTTGTGCCATACACCCGAAAACATATTCTTTTATGATATGCTTATGATACTCTGAACATTGTTTATTTTTTATCGCTGATTTTAATGTTTTGTTATCCGCCTTAATTCCCATTTTCGATAAATGCGCCGCAGAAATACTATCTTTTATAAAAACAATGTTTCTCAACTGGAAATGCATGTATCGACATCCTGTCCTCGCCGCTCTCTTTACTACTGAAAGAGATGAAATTGTTAATTTCCGCATTAGGGTGTTTATCAACTCTTTTGATTGCTTCTTTTAAAACGTCGTTAAACGAATTTACGATATTCCCGACGTGTAATAATAACTTGATATCATTTTCGGAATAATTGAATTCGTATTGCTTTTCTCGATTGTCTTTTATGAAATCAATTATTTCTTTAAACCCCGAATCATTTAACAATTCTTGTGCTAAACTTTTGAAAAAAGTATCCAATCCGTTTCCGCCTTGCCCCGGATTATTATCTTCTTCGGTCCATTTATAATGTCGTCTTTCCGGAGACGCCGCATACGACCTTCCGATAAGCCATATCTGCCCGCTCAACGCGTCTACGCAGGGGGGATTATCGTATAACGGATATTTTTCACATAATTCATACAGCGTTTTGTTCCCGATATCACAATCCTCTTTAAAGAATTCTTCTATTATTCCTTCATTAAACAAATCTTTTTGCATATCGCTGTTCCTATGTTTCCAAAAACCTTACTTTAAAGGTTCTCGCGTCATTCTTCGACTGTTTCATCGAATTCGTTTTCGTCGTCATCTTCGTCTTCGTCTTCGAATTCGTCAAAATCTT
>JAJWOJ010000507.1 GCA_021635425.1 Clostridiales bacterium
CGGAAACGATATTTACAATGTCGCAAAGGTCGCGGGCGTCCGCACCCCAACTTTCTGGGCGTTGTTCATCCGTAAACACTTTTATGAACGGGAAATTGTCTACCGTTGCGGAATGTCGGCACATTTTGAGCCACGAATTGAACAGGTCGTTTTTTTGGTTGGTTTCGTCGTTCTTTTTCTTTACTTCGCGTAATTCGAGATTGTTTCCGCGTTCTTTTCCTATCTCCGTAATAGCCACAACGCCGAACTCGAAACTGCCTGCCTTCGGATTATTTTCAAGCACCTTTTTGCCGAGCCTTAACACGTCGAAATCCAAAATATGAGAGTGTCTGCTACGCCGATGTGCTTCCGAGAAAAAGTCCAACGCCCACAACGGGAAATTGTCTTCCGACAGTAAGCGGTTATCCGTTCGTATAGAATAGTTCGCTACGATAAGGCTCGTTTGCAAAGCGTATATGAAAAATGCCTGCGCATACGTTTCCAAAACGTCGAATAATTCGCTTATCTTTAATGTGTCGTCGTATGTAAAACCGTATCTCTGACAGTCATATCCGTATAATTGCCATAAAGCATTGCCGTGTTTTTCGTATCGACTGTGTTTGAGTTTTACCCATTCTTTGACTGTCGCAAGGTTATATACCGTTCCGTATTCCATACATTTTTCTAATTCTTTCTCGAATAATATCCAAGGAAAGTAAGGAAATTTCATATCGTTTTCCTGCAAAATCGAGAGTGCTTTTTGTCTGAACATTACTTCTTGGGATAACGTCATATCCGTTATCATCGTGGTTTTGCGTTTACCCATACTGCCGCACGTCATCGAAACGATAGGTAATGCGTTTATAAACCCGCAATTCTTCGCTTCGCATTTGCGTAATTTGTTAAGCGCAACCTTTTTACGCCAACGCTCGAACAAAACGTAGCAGATAATAAGGAGCGACCACCACGGAAAGAACCTGAAAAACGGTTGCAGATCTCGCGCGAGTTTTACGAATTGCGTGTATATAGTATCCGCTCGAAACGATACCGCAAAGAAGAAGTAATACGCGAAAAATTCTATCACGATACTTGCTATATTTAGGTGGAACGCCCACATAATAAGCCACGAAATCCATATCCAGTTATGCTCGCGTAAAAAGTCTATATAACCGCATACAAACCTCTTTGTCGGCTGATACGTTACGGCAGATATTTTCTTGAATACCCGTAGCGGAACTGTGTCAACGTTGTGCTTTGTATTACCTTTTGCATACAGCCGTTTTATAGCGATTATGACCGCCAAAATACACGGCAAAAGTATAACGAAAATCTTTGCCAAAACGCCTGCTTTTCCGCCTGTCGAATTAAGCCACGAGAGGAAGTTTTCTTCGCTTATAAACAGTCTGAAAAAGGCTATGCAATTTGCCTTGAACGTTTCAAAATCCGCAGGCAAAATCACGTCCCAATTC
>JAJWOJ010000508.1 GCA_021635425.1 Clostridiales bacterium
GATATAGGTATGGCGACGAAGTATCTTAAAATCTATTTTATCGGCATGCCCATAATGCTGCTGTATAACTTCTGCGCGTCGATTTTAAGAGCCGTCGGCGACACTTTGCGCCCGCTTATGTTCCTTGTGATAGGCGGTCTTGTCAACGTCGGGCTTAATATCTTTTTCGTCGCGGTGCTCAAAAAGGACGTCGAAGGCGTTGCGATAGCAACGGTCGCTTCTCAAGCAATTTCCGCAGTGCTTTCCATAGTCGTGCTTTTAAAGGGTAACGGCTATGCAAGGCTCGATATGAAAAAATTCAGAGTATATTTCCCCGAGCTTAAGGAGATGACGAAAATCGGATTTCCCGCGGGGCTTCAGGGGTGCGTATTCTCGATATCCAACGTTCTCATTCAGGCAACGATAAACACGTTTTCGAAGAGTTACATGACGGCAAACACCGTCGCGAGTCAGTTTGACGGATTTATATATAACGCGATGAACGCGGTATCTCTGGCAACTCTGGCGTTCGTAAGCCAGAATCTCGGCGCGAAGAAAATCGAAAGAATCCGCGTCGTCGTAAGAGAATCGTGCGCGATAGTGTCCGTTTTAGGGCTTGTCTTAGGCGGGATAGTCATTCTCTTGTCTGAACCGCTTTGCAGAATCATGACGAAAGACGAGAGCATTATAAAGATAGCGCAGCTACGGCTGTATATCCTGGCTTCGACTTATTTCACCTGCGGCATAATGGACGTAATGAGTAACTGCATGCGAGGTTTGGGAAAGTCTACCACGGCGATGATAGTCAGTCTGTCGGGAAGCTGTCTTTTCCGTATAGTGTGGCTTAACACTTTCTATCTTCTCAATCCGACGATAGAAATGGTTTATATAGTGTACCCGATAAGCTGGGTACTTACCGTCGGCGTTTACATGCTCATGTATTTCCCGACAATCAAAAAAGTAAAAAGAAATATCGAAGAAACAGCGAAAATCGAGGCAAACAGCTGACTTTTTCGGCATGAATTTTGCGGAGCGATTATAAATAAATTTGCGGAGCGACTTTAAATAAAGAGGAGACTAATGAAATACCACGTTTTATATAACCCGAAAGCGGGAAACGGCACGGGTGAATCGGAGACAAAAAACATTGAAAAGTTTTTAAGCGGAGACGAAGTCGTATATTACGACCTTACGCAAAATAAAACCGTAGAGCTTATCGCTAAAATTCCCCGTTCGGAAAAAATAGTTATTTCGGGCGGTGACGGAACGCTTAATCGTTTTGTAAACGATACGGTGAACATCGGCATTCGTCACGACGTATATTATTTTGCGACAGGCAGCGGAAACGATTTTATCCACGATCTCGGCGGAAACAAAGGCGATAAGCCCGTGCTTATCAATGAGTATATCAAAGACCTTCCCGAAGTTACCGTAAACGGAAATACTTATAAATTTATAAACGG
>JAJWOJ010000509.1 GCA_021635425.1 Clostridiales bacterium
GCAAGTTCTCCGACGGTCGTATCCGCAATGCTCAATCTTCCGTATCCCTCGCCGTTTCCGAAATCGTCCAGAATTTCGACGATTTCTCCGCCGAGACCTTTTGCAAGGTAATAATCGATTCCCTCTTTTGCTCCGTCAAGATTAAGATGATTAGAAATTATCCCTATACCCGCGTTTGCGGCTTTTAAAACCGCCGAACCGTCGAGAAGATTTTTCACGGGGCGATAGATTGCGGGATGATGAGTAACAATCGCTTCCGCACCCTTTTCCGTTGCGTATTTCACGCTGTCTTCCGTAAGGTCGAGACAAAAAACAACTGTTTTTATTTCTTTTTCCGTTTCGAGAATCATTCCGCTGTTATCGTATGCGCCTTCCGCCACAAATCTGTCCGAAATTTCCATAGGCGCGTATTCAAGCAGTTTTTCGTATAATTCGCGATATTTCATTTTATTATTTCCTTAAGTTTTTCAAGTTTTTTTTCAAGCTCTTCCTTTTCGGGAGAAAAAGCTCTCGACGAATCTTCCGAGAAAAGCGTTATCTTATCCTTGATAAACGATTTGAAATCGCTGCTTTTTTCTCTTAAATTGTCTCTGCCGAACATAAGCTCGTCCGCCGTGTAAAAATCTTTTTCGTCCGATTTTTCGGCGACTATCACGTGATAGTATTTCCGATCTTTAAAGGTATAATCTCTAACGATTTTATAACCGTCGCCGATTACGTATTCTCTTAACGTTTCGGAATTTTTCATAGGCTGAAGAATAAGCCTTGACGGCTTATCTTCGCGGCGGGAAAGCATTTTTATAATTATTTCTCCGCCCATGCCCGATATCAGAGCTTCGTCGACGTGCGGAAGCTCGTCAAACCCGTCCGAAACAACTGCCGTAAACATGCCTTTATAATTTTCGTTCAGCCTCTTAACGGCTTTACTAAGGCATTTTTCCGATATGTCAGAAATAATAACCTTAGTTGCGAGCGCGTTTTCGATAACTTTTTCGGCTATATAACCGTGATCGCAACCGACGTCGGCAAACACACCTCCGCCCTTTATCTCGCCGAATAAAACGCTAAGCCTTTTTGTGAGACGATTATTCAATGAAGTCCTTTAACCTCTTGCTTCTCGAAGGATGGCGCAGTTTTCTGAGCGCTTTCGCCTCGATCTGTCTTATTCTCTCTCTCGTAACGTTGAATTCTTTGCCGACTTCTTCAAGCGTTCTCGGCTTTCCGTCGTCTATCCCGTAACGGAGCCTTAAAACCTTTTCTTCTCTCGGCGTTAACGTATCGAGAACGTTTATCAGCTGTTCTTTGAGCATCGAACCCGCAACGACGTCGGTAGGAGCCGCGCTCTGTTCGTCCTCGATAAAATCTCCGAGATGGCTGTCCTCTTCTTCGCCGATAGGCGTTTCGAGAGAAACGGGATCCTGCGAAATCTTCTGAATTTCGA
>JAJWOJ010000061.1 GCA_021635425.1 Clostridiales bacterium
ATGTCTTTCTGACTTTAATTAAACATATAAAAGCCCGCTTGATTTCCTTTGAAATCAAGCGGGCAAATTTTAGCCGTTAAACACAAAAATAAGCCGTTAATCGGCTTATAGCCCGACTTAACCGAGAAGTTCGGATTTCTTCGATAAGATATTCGCGCAGGCGGTGCAGGCGGGGCAATCACAATATTTCGCTCCGCTTGCCTTTAATTCTTTTGCATGTGCAAGAAATCCTTTTGCCTTTTCTTCGCCGAAAATCCGGACGGCAAGCGGAGACGATGCGAACGCAATCAAATCGTCTATGCCCTCGATATCCTCTTCGAGTTCTTTGAGGTATCTTTCGGTTTCTGCCGCCTCGTCGGGCGTTCCGACGGCTTTAAGCCATTTTTCCGCGGCTTCTTTCGCTTCTTTACATGTTGAACCTGCGTTTATAAGCGCGTTTGTTTCATTAATAACGTAATTTAAAACTTCTTTCTTCATTTTCATTACCTCTTTATAGTTTAAAGTCGGAAATACGATTATCCCGTATTTCCGACCTTATTATATTATTCTGTTTTGAAATTGTCAAGGTTTCCGTCGGTTTCGTATTATTCTTGACTGTCATTCGCAACAGGAACGGAAACGGTTATCGTCGTGCCGACGCCGAGCGTGGATTCAAGCGCAAGCCCGGCATTATACAGCGTGCAGATATGCTTGACTATCGATAAACCTAAACCCGTGCCGCCCATTTCGCGCGAGCGGGATTTATCCACCCGATAAAATCTTTCGAAAATGCGCTGTTTGTATTTATCCTCGATACCTATCCCGTCATCCTTAACGATAAGTTTCACCGCGCCGTCCGCCTTTTTGATATCGACAAAAACGTGTCCGCCGTCGTTGTTATATCTTATCGCGTTTTCCACGAGGTTTTTGACAAGCTCGACGGCATGTTCGCTTTCCATATCGACTATTCCTTCGCCGCAAAGCTTCACCTCGACGTTTTTCTTATCCGCCAAAGCCGAAAGACTTTCGATAACGCTTTCCGAAACTTTTTTAAGGTCGATTTTTTCCGCCTGAGGTTTTTCCTCGGCTTCTAAGCGCGAAAGATCGAGCATATCGTTGATAAGCGTTACGATCCTCGTTACTTCCTTGTCGATTTTCAACGATAATTCCTTGGTTTTTTCCTCTTTCGTAGACATTGAAACGATATCGTTGAAGCCCTTTATCGAAGTGAGCGGGGTTTTCAGTTCGTGAGAGGCGTTCGCAAAGAACTCGCTCCTCGTCTTTTCGCTGTTTTTAACCGCGGTTATGTCGCTCAGAACTATTATCGTGTAACCGTTATCGAGCCTGTTTACGCTTGCGATAAAGGTTTTGCCGCCGTCGGAATACTCGAACCTCTTATCCGCGCCGAAGGATAAACAATCGGCAATTTCTGCGTTGAAGTTCTCGTTTGCGGTGAGAATGGAATAATTCTTTCCCGAAGGCTCGGCGATATCGAAAATCTGCGAGGCGTTTTTATTGAATTCGGTTATAGTTCCGTCGGTATCCAGAACGATTATACCGTCCGAGATATTCCTTAAAATATAATCGAGCCGCTCTTTTTCGTCGTTGGCTTTTTGTATCGATTTTTGCAGAAGCTCGCTTACGTCGTTGATTTCCGAAAGCATCGTGTTGACTTCCTCGTCACCGCTTGCGGGAATTTTAACAGAATAATCCCCGTTTTTAACGGCGGTTATCTTATCTTTAACATCCTTGATAGGTTTAACAAGACTGTTCGTCATGAGTATGCTTGCGATGTAACAAATAAATATCGCCGCAATCAGAACGTAAATAAGAGTCGGGATAGTGCTTTTCACGTATCCGTCCACGTCCGCAACGGGAATGGCTACACGGATAAAGTCGTAATCGCCGTCCGTTCTTTCCGCTTTGAGCGCGTAATACACCATGTCCTTTTTCAAAGAATTGCTGTATCTTACGACGGCTTTCGGATTTCCGCCTATCGCCGCGATGATTTCCTCTCTGCCGAGATGATTTTCGGTTATTTCGCCGTCGGTATCCCTCACGACCTCGCCTTTATCGTTTATAACGGTAAGCCGCACGCCGTCGGGCGCGTTTTCAAACATTTTATCGATATTATTCTCGTCGTAAGTCGATTTATAAGCTTCGGTAAGCGTTTTAACCTCCGCCTCGGCTTCGGCTCTGTGCGAATTTTTGTTAAGGGTTATCCCCGAAAAGAACACCGTTAAAAGCGACAGCGTGATTATCGCAAAATTGAATATCAGAATTTTATTTTTCATACCAGTTTATACCCCACTCCTCTCACCGTTTCTATCTCCGCGTCCGATGAGGTAAGAATTTTTCTCAGATCTCCTATGTGAATGTCGAGAGTTCTCGTCTCGCCGTAATTTGCGCCCCACACTTCGTCTAAAAGTTTGTCTCTTAAAACGACTTTGCCCGCGTTTATAACGAGCAGTTTTAAAAGTTCGTATTGTTTAAGCGTGAGCTTCACGGGGCTGTCTCCCACTTTTATAACGTGTTCGCCGTCGTCAACGGTGATATCCTTGAATTTTAACGCAGGCTGAACGGTTGCGGTTTTTCGTATGTTGGCGTTTATCCTCGCAACGAGTTCCAAAATGCCGAACGGCTTGGATATGTAATCGTCCGCGCCGAGGTTCAACCCCCTGACCTTATCTATCTCGGTTGTTTTTGCCGAAACCATGATTACGGGAACGTTTTTCGTTGAGGGATTGGCTCTTATTTTTTCGAGAATCGCATATCCGTCCATACCCTCAAGCATTATGTCGAGAATAATAAGCTTAGGGACGGCTTTTGTAAGCCCCGCGAAAAGTTCGTCCGCACACGAAAAACAGACGGGATTAAACCCCGCGCCCTCCAAGGCGTATTTATAAACTTCTCTTATCGGCTCTTCGTCGTCCACGCAATATATAAGCGTTTTTTCTTCCATCTATCGTTCTCCTTTAAAAAACAATCGTTAAAAGTCGGACTATAAGTCGATTATCGCGCTGTTTTTAATTTTTACAAGACTCAGCCCGCCTTGTGATAACCCGTCGCGGCATACTCCGCCCACTCGCCGATATTGACGGCATGATCGCCTATTCTTTCAAGATATTTTGCTATCATCATGAAAAGAATAGCCTGATCGGCGTTTGCGGAATTCTGTTTGATAAGCTCGACAAGGTCGGTTTTTACCGTTTCGAAAAGTTCGTCAACCCTGTCGTCTCTCTTATCGAGTCCGCGCGCCGTTTCGAGGTCGCGGTTTATATAGCTCGCAACCCCGTCTTTAACCATGCCGATGACGAGTTTTGCCATAAGCTCGATATGTTCGGGTTCCTTGATGAATTTCTCGCCTTTGAACTGAAGAGACATTTCGGAAATATCCGCCGCCTGATCGGCTATTCTTTCAAGGTCGGTTATCATTTTAAGCGCGGCGGAAACTTCTCTGAAATCGCTCGCCACGGGGTGTTCCATAAGCAGAATTTTCAAACAATCCTGCTCGATTTCGCGCTCCGCGTTATCGATGTTTTTATCCTCGCTCATAACTTCTTTTGCAAGGTTTTCGTCGCGATGTTTAAGCGCGTTTATAGATTTCTCTATCGCAAGCTCAACCGCGTGGCACATATTGACGAGTTTGGTGAAAACGTGCGCGAGTTCGCCCTCGTATTTGCTTCTTATACTCATAGTATACCTTTATTCGCTCCTTTTTTCAAGTAAATTTACAAAATTTTCCGTGCGGAAACGATTTTTCTTCCTTTCCGCCGTGATCTTACGGATTTTTAGCCGAATCTGCCCGTTATATAATTTTCGGTGCGCTTGTCGTCGGGCGCGGAGAAAATCTTTTCGGTGTCGCCGTATTCGACGAGTTCGCCTAAAAGGAAGAACGCCGTTTTGTCGGCTATTCTCGTCGCTTGCTGCATGTTGTGGGTGACGATGACTATCGTTATGTCCTTTTTCAGCTCTTCCATAAGATCTTCTATCTTGCCCGTGGAAATGGGATCGAGCGCGGAAGTAGGTTCGTCCATAAGGAGAATTTTCGGGTTCGCCGCCAAAGCCCTTGCAATGCAAAGCCTTTGCTGTTGCCCGCCCGAAAGCCCTAATGCGGATTTTCCGAGCCTGTCCTTCAAATCGTCCCACATGCACGCCCCGCGAAGAGATTTTTCAACGATTTCGTCGAGTTCGGCGCGTTTATGCACGCCTAACGTGCGCGGACCGTAAGCGACGTTGTCGTAAACGCTCATCGGGAAAGGATTGGGTTTCTGAAAGACCATTCCCACGTTGCGGCGAAGCTCGTTCACGTCGATTTTATCGTATATATCGACGTTGCCGACGCGGAATTCGCCTTCAATTCTGCAACCTTCAACAAGGTCGTTCATACGGTTGAAACACTTTAAAAAGGTGGACTTGCCGCATCCCGAAGGTCCTATAAACGCCGTGACCTTATTTTCGGGAATTTCTATATTTATATTCTTCAAAGCCTGAAAATCGCCGTACCAAAGGTTTGCGTTTTTCACGGATATGTTTTTTCCGAAGATCATTTCATCCGAATTA
The DNA here is from genome assembly GCA_021635425.1 of Clostridiales bacterium. GTDB lineage: Bacteria > Bacillota > Clostridia > Christensenellales > Borkfalkiaceae > UBA10281. Next base: position 4,543 of record JAJWOJ010000061.1, read on the forward strand.
TTTTTTTTCATTTTTGCTTCCTTTAAGTTTTTTTTCGAGTTTCGTCGAGAGTACGCTTGCTAAGGTGTTCAATAAAAGCACGATGACAAGAAGCACGAACGCCGTGGCGTAAGCCTCGTTTACGTAAAACCCTTCCTGTGAGAGTTTATAAAGGGCGACGGCAAGCGTCGTTCCGCTGTCTGAAACGCCGTGCGGCATTGGCGAAAGGGTGCTTCCCATCGTGTACATGAACGGTGCCGATTCCGAAACCACTCTGCCCATCGAGAGTATCACCGCGGACATTATCCCCGGGAGCGCGGACGGAAGAACTATTTTAAAAATCGTCCTTACCTTTCCCGCGCCGAGCGCGAAACTTCCCTCTCTTAAACTGTCGTCAACCGAGCGCAAGCTTTCTTCCGTAGACCTTACCACGACGGGGAGAAGCATAAGCGATATCGTGAAGCTGCCCGCTAAAATCGATATTTTATTGCCGAACCACACCACGAACGTCACCATTCCGAAAAGGGCGTAAACGATTGACGGGATTCCGCTCAAAATGTCTATCGCGCTTCTTATAACGCGCACGAGTTTGCTCCCCTTTTTTGTGTATTCGTTCAAAAATATCGCCGTCGCAACGCCTATCGGCACGGCAATTACAAGGCTTATGCCAACCGTTATGAACGTCGCCGCTATCGACGGGAAAATGCTTATTTTTTCGGCTATTTTGTATTCTCCGAAAAGAAGTTGCCCGCTTAAATGCGGCACGCCTTTAACTGTTACGAAACCTATAATCGATATAAGCCCGACGGCGGCAACTCCTGCGCAGATATACGAAAACACTTTGCCGACCGTTTCTATTCTTATCAACCGATTAAACTTTTCCAAAAACGGAATTTTAAATTTCTTTCCGTCGCCCGCTTTTCCTCTTTTACCCGTGGCAAGCCCTAAAAGCACGTTTACGATAAGGATAAATATAAGCAGAACGACGCCCGTTGCGATGAGCGCGCCGAGCTGAACTTCGCCCGCGTAACTCATTTCCATGACGATATTTGCCGTAAGCACGCGGAAGCTTTTGAACAGCCCTTTCGGGAAGTTTACCTTGTTACCCGCAACCATTATGACAGCCATCGTTTCGCCGACGGCTCTGCCTATTCCTAAGATTATCGAAGCAACTATGCCCGATTTCGCCGCGGGAACAACCGCTCTGAAAACGGCTTGTTCGTGGTTTGAGCCGAGCGACAATGCGCCTTCGTAATAACTTTCGGGAACGGCATCTATGCTCGTTTTTGAAAGGGAAACTACCGTCGGCAGAATCATAAAGCCAAGCACTATAGACACGGCAAGAAGTCCGCTGCCGCTTCCGTTTTCGGAGAAAACTCCAAGCTTCGGAAGAAGTACGTTCATGCCGAAAAATCCGAAGATTACCGACGGAATACCCGCCAATAAGTTGATTATCGCCGTAAAAACCTTTTTAACGCGTTTGGGGCAGAACTTCGAAATGAACACCGCCGTGAACACCCCGAATACTCCGCCTATGGTAATCGAACCGAGCGTTGCGACGATTGTTCCGACGATCATTTTGAACACGCCGTACTCGCCTTCGAGCGGAAGTTTATATTCGTCGTCGCTACTTGGATACCAATCTTTTCCGAATACGAACTTGAAAAATCCGATCTTTTTAAACGCAGGCAAGCTTTGAATTATCAAAAACGCAAATATGGCGATTACGGCGATTATACATATAATCGCCGCCGCCAGGAATAACGTTCTGAAAGCTTTTTCTTTCGTTTTGCTACTCGTCATATTCATTATTTAATTTCACTGAATTTCTTGATTTTGCCTGTGTAGATATCGTGAAGTATCTGAGCGTTGACGTCGTCGATTTTGTCGTTAGCTTTATTGACGATTATCGCAACCGCGTCGAGGCAAAGGGTCGTTTCGGTGTAAGCCTCGTTGGGCTTTGAAGAGCTTGCAAGACCTATAACCGTTCCTTCGGTGTCGTCCTTAGCCGCAGTTCTGCCGCCGCTGGAACCCGGGAAATCGTAATCGAATTTAACGTCCTTAACCTTATCTCCGCAAAGCGCCTGATAATCGGCAACGAGTTTCTGAATCATTTTTTCCATCGAAGTGGAACCTTTAAGCGAAACTTTTCCGCTGAGAGCTTCCGTCGGTACCGTATAATCCGAACGAGTGCCGAAATCGGGAGTGGTGATTCCGCCGTCTGCAAGAATTCCGTTTTCTGCGGTTTTGCTCATGCAGTAATTGAAGAAATCCTGAGCCGCCGCCGTAAGCTTAACGTTTTTGTTGGTTAAAAGAAGGAAGGGGCGCTGTATTTTATATTTTCCGTCTCTTACGTTCGAAACGGTGGGTTCAACCCCTTCTACTTTCAAAGCCTTAACGCTGTCGTCAACGCTCGCAAGGGAGATATATCCGATTGCCGTAGCATTCGCGGCTACCTGAGTTCTTACGACGCCTGTCGACGAAAACTCTTCGGATGTATCGATAATGTCTTTAGCGTCGAGGTTTACGTACTTATCGAACGCTTCTCTCGTTCCGCTCGAAGCCTCTCTCATAACTACGAGTATGTTCTTTTCGGTAGTCGCGCTACCCGAATCGTTTGTTGAGTCGTTGTTCCCCGAGTTGTTTCCGCATGCAGTAAATGCGAAACACATTACGCAGGCAATAAGTCCTGCCAAGATTGCCATAAATCTTTTCTTCATGATTTTTTGTTCTCCTTTTTTCTTTTTACGTCTACATTATACACCCCGAAAAATTATTTAACGGGCTAAAATCGGTAAAACAATTGTAAAGAATATGTAAAGCGGCAAATTTAAAAGGTAATGGCAAAAGTGTCCCCACTCGGCGGAAAAGCTTTCCCCTTCGGGGAGAGTGGCGCGCAAGTGCCGAGAGAGGTCACCGTTTTTTTGAATCGACGATGAAAGTGTTCCAACTCGGCGGAACATATCATAAGTTTTCGGCTAAATTGGGGGAAATGCCATCGCCGCGACTTATTGTTATTAAGATTCCCTTAAAATGGCAAAGAGGGGCTTCCTTAGTCTTGAAATAAGTATTGATTATCCAAACCTACAATCTAAATACACATTTTTGTGTAGTCCGCTCTTATTTTATATGGTCGTTTGCCCCTCGTTGTCGCCTTTTACTATGATGAAAATTACTGCTTACGGCGGGCGACATCTCTCCCACATACAACCATTTTTGAGCTTATCCCGTGTTTTGTATAGGGCGAGAACGTTTTTGCTTTTCAACTCGTTATCCCTGTCGAACGGAAAGACCACCTGCCGCACAGCTTCAAATCTCCAGGCGGAAAAACTTTCCTTTCGGGGAGTATGGCTCGCAAGTGCCGAGAATGGCTTTCCCCTTCGGGGAGAGTGGCGCGCAAGCGCCGAGAGAGGTCACTAAATTGCACGGCAGAAAGTTTTTACTCAACATTTTTAGACATAAAAAAAGTCGCCGATATTTTCGTATCGCCGACTTGATTTTTATTAAGACTAATTCCTTTTTATATAATTGTATAGCGTACCTCGCCCGCTTCGGATTTTTCAAGCTCTATTATGAAACACCATGTTTTTAATGCGTCCGTACCGCGATCAGGAGTTTTTCTCTTTATTTTTACGGTAATAGCAGATTCTGTCTTTTCGACAGAACTGACCTTTGACGTATTTCTCGAGCTGGACTCACCAATGTTTATTACAATGATATCTTTGTTTTGGAAATATTCATCCGTATACTCGCCTAATTGATTTTTAAAACTATCGGAACTTGAAAAACGTTCCTCAGCCAGATAATTCGATACATCTGAAGTATTTTTTAAAAGAACGATATCATTGTTTATCGGCGTACCCGTAAAAGAACCCAACTTAACCTCGTATCCTTTTGAAGAACAAGCCGCCATAAACAAACACAACACCACCGCCAAAAAAATTTTAAAACCCTTATTCATCTATATTCCTCCCGTATTTTTCTAAAAGCAAATGAAGAGTTCTGTATCTGAATGTCTTCTGTATCGTGCCGCATTATAACCACCTCCGCAATTTTAATACGAAGCTGTTTTATTAGCTTCACTATTTAGATGATTTTTTTATCGGCTTTTGTTGGTATTTTATCGGTTTTTTTATAAAGAACAATAAAAATAATCAATTCCGCCAAAAAACATACCCCTGACGATATGACAATGCCGAGTTGTAACGACGTATTTTTTTCAGGAGGAATCACGGAATTTGCCCCGCCACCCATTACGGC
>JAJWOJ010000510.1 GCA_021635425.1 Clostridiales bacterium
TAGCAAAATAATATAAAAGCGTTATAATTTGTATAAAATACAGAGTGACACATCGGAAGGTATGTGCGGGGAGGCTTATTTAAAACCATGAAATCGGGTTATACGTCGGGCGGAATGAAAAAATTCGTAATTTTAACGCTCATTCTGTCCTTGATGATTGTTTGTTCGTCGTGTTTCGGCGGATTTCTGACGAGCGGCGATTTTTCCGACGGTTCGGAATCGACAAATATAACCGGTTCCGAAACAACGAACGATAAAACGTCCGCAACCCTTCCGTCGAACGTGAAATTCGACATAAACTACGTCACGTCGGACGAAATTCGTCCGTCCACGATTACGGAAGTCGTCGCAAAGGTTCGCCCGTCCGTTTTGGAGCTTTATTGCCTCGTCGGTAATTCCAAGAGCAGCGGAAGCGGCGTTATAGTTTCCTTTGACGATTCCGACGACGACGGTAAGGACGATAAAGCTCTTGTCGTCACCTGTCATCACGTCATAGAAGACGCTGAAAGCATAACGGCGAAGTCGATTTACGGCAAGGAGTATACCGCGGAGCTTATCGCGGCGGATCCCGTTTCGGATATTGCGCTTTGTTGGATAAGCGTTGAAGAAAATGCCGATTTCGAAGGGCTTACCGCGGCGTCCATGATGTACGAAAGCGATAAATTGCTTATCGGCTCGGACGTTCTGGCGATAGGTAACCCCTTAGGTTATCTCGGCGGAACTGTAACGAAAGGAATAGTCAGCGCGCTTAACAGAGACGTAACCGTCGAAGAAAGAAAAATGACTCTTATTCAGACGGACGCGGCTATAAACGGCGGAAACTCGGGCGGAGGGCTTTTCGACGCGCAGACCGGCGCGCTTATAGGTATCGTCAACGCGGGTTACAAATCTTCCGCGGCGCAGGGGCTTTCGTTTGCCATTCCTTGCGGAACGGTTAAAGCCGTGATGGATAAACTTCTCGATAAAGGTTACGTCGAGGGCAATTTCGATTTCGGCGTTTCGTTCGAAGCAAAGGTATTTTACGTCAATACGTGGTCTACAACCACATACGTCGTCGTAAGCGGCATCGACGCGTACGGAACGTTCTCCAAGGGCGGAATAGAATCGGGGGATATAATTCTTTCGGTTAAAGTCGGCAACAAATCGATAGACGTGAGCGTTTACGACGGCAATACGCTTGAAAAACTTACGAATTTCCTCGCGGATCCGAGCTTTAAAATAGGCGACGACGTGACCGTTTCTTATATGAGATACGACCGCGCGTCGAGATCGTATAAAAAAGCCACGGCAAACTTTAAAATCGAGCAATATATCTACGGAATAATCTGAAATACGAAAAAATAATAAACACGAGCGCAATTTCCGCGTTCGTTTTTTATTTTGCTTGACTATTCCGAGATTATTTTATACAATAATAATTATGGT
>JAJWOJ010000511.1 GCA_021635425.1 Clostridiales bacterium
TTATATTTACTTTTTACGTATGTTATGGTATAATAAGTAAAGATAATGGGAGGCGAATATGTATTCTTATAAGCCGTTAGAAAACAAACTCAAAGAAATCGGTTTAACCAAGTCTGATTTAACTGTCAAACTCGGCATATCATCCAAAACTATATCTAAAATTTCAAAGGGTGAGAAAATCGCGAATAACGTTCTTGTTAAGATCGCCGATTTCCTGCATTGCAATTCTTCTGATTTGTTCAGATTTATATGTGACAACCACATTTTACAAATTTTGCGCGAGGAAAAAGAAGCGAAAATTTCCGGCGGACTTTACCACGAATTGCAAGTAAGAATGACTTATAATTCCAACCACATCGAGGGTTCTAAGCTTACCGAAGACCAAACAAGATTGATTTTTGAAACAAGAACGATTGATGTCGGCGACGGAATCCCTGTTGACGATATTATTGAAACAAGCAACCACTTTCGCGCAATCGATTACGTAATTGACAAGGCGTTAGAGCCGTTGAGCGAAGATATTATTAAGTATATTCATTTGCTGTTAAAACAGGGAACGAAAGATTCCTCTCTTGAATGGTTTGCCGTCGGAGATTATAAAAAAAGAGCAAATACCGTAGGCGGGAGAGAAACTTGCAAGCCGAGCGAAGTTCAAAAAGCTATGAATAAACTTGTTGCGGATTTCAACTCAAAAAACAAAATATCAATCGACGATATTATCGAATTCCATGCGGACTTTGAATATATTCACCCGTTTCAGGACGGAAACGGCAGGGTTGGCAGATTGATTGCCTTGAAAGAGTGCCTTAGGTTTAATATCATTCCGTTCATTATAGAGGATTCCAAAAAGTTTTTCTATTATCGCGGGCTTGCAAATTGGAATCAAGAAAAAGGCTGGCTCAGAGATACTTGCCTTGACGGGCAGGACGCTTTCAAAAGGATTTTGAGCATTCTTGATATTCATGAATAATGTAAAAGGCTCGCGGTGAATTTTCGCGAGCCTTTTGGCTGTTTAAAAATCGATTGAAAATGTTGATGTTTTCGAGCGAAGAAGTAAATCAGTGCGTCGCTTTTGCTTCTTCGAGTTTGTAAGCGTCTAAAATCGCGGTTACTATTTCGTTACGAGTTTCGGTGTTGATGGGGTGCGCGATGTCTTTATATTCGCCTCTGCCGTTCTTTTTAGAGGGCATCGCAACAAATATTCCTTCCGGTCCGTCGATTATCTTAATGTCGTGAATAACGAAACAATCGTCGATAGTCATCGATGCAACCGCTCTTAGTTTTCCGTCGTCATTTTCGACGAGCTTGATTCTTACGTCTGAAATTTTCATTTTTTTACCGCCTGTATCATAATTTTATAGCCTTTCCGTGCGCGTATTGCGGCATGAAAGCACATATATAAATATAATACTATATTTC
>JAJWOJ010000512.1 GCA_021635425.1 Clostridiales bacterium
TTCCGATATAGTATAAAATATAGTAAAGAAAAACGGAGGAACGTTTTTATGATTAAACTTATTTATGGACCTAAAGGTTTCGGCAAAACCAAAATCATCATGGACGACATTAACGACGCGGCAAAAAAAGCCAAGGGCAATGTTGTTTTTATAACCGATAAATCTATATGTTCGGTTTCTATCGATTTAAACGTAAGATGCGTTTATACCGAAGAGTACGGAATCAAAAACGTCGACGAGCTTAAAGGCTTTATTATGGGTCTTGTTGCGGGCAACAGCGATATCGAGTATATCTTCATCGACGGAATTTTGAGAATTGCTAATTGCAAACTCGAAGAACTTGAAGATTTATTTGCGGCGATCAGAAAACTTGACGTTAAGCTCGAACTTACCGTAAGCGCGGAAAAGGCACAGCTTCCCAAGTTTATGCTCGAATACGTATAAAAAGCTTTTAAAATTTACAGAAAAAAGGGGCGGAATTTTCGCACGTAACGGAAATTCCGCCCCGTTTGATTGATTAAAAAACGGGAAGATTCGGTTTCGCATAAATAGCCTGACTTAAGTTTCCCGAGTGAGGAATAACATGAAAAAAGAAAAAACAGCCGAAATTCCCGCAGTGACGGAAGAGAATCAGCAGGAAGAGGCAAAAAGCGTAAAGATTTATGCGGATATAGGTTTCAATAAGCGCGAGCGCAGAAAATCGCTCGTGTACGGTTTGCTTCTTATCGTTCTGATGGGCGGAATGGGCGCAACGATTTTCATTCAGGGTTTAAGAAATCCCGAAACGGGAACGATGGGTTATCTCATGGGCGCGTTAATGCTCATCTTCGTTATTATATTTTTGTCGATGATTCCGTCGTCGTTCAAGCAGTATCCCGTAGACGGCAAGCCGATTATCGAAATTCTTCCCAAAGAAGTTAAAATCAACGGCGAAAGCAAAAAATATTCCGATATTTTAGAGGTTCGCCTCACGATAACGCTCGATTCGGTAGGAAACAAGCAGGAAAACGAAAAGTTTGTCGATTCGCTTTTAAACAAAGAACCCGAAAAGCACATGACGGGCAATCTCGATTTCGCGGTTAAAGCGATCGGCAAAAAAGGCGAAACGACGAAAACGCTGTTCACCACGGTTGCCGATTCTTACGAAGGTTTAGTCGCACTTTACAGAGCGGGTATAAAACATTATAGCATAGTGTATTCCCTGAAAAAGATTTCAAAGGTCGCAACTTACAACCTCGGCGAAACGGTTACGGAAGACGGCACAAAACTTTCCGAGCTTTCCAAAAAAGACAGAATGAAGCAGCTCTTCTGAAAAATTCACATTAAAAATCCGATGTCTCGCGGCATCGGATTTTTTAGTATGAAGTCGTAACTTGATAACAAACTTAGCCACACTCACCACGACAG
>JAJWOJ010000062.1 GCA_021635425.1 Clostridiales bacterium
GCCGAGGAAATCGTGGAAAATCTTCACGATCGCATGATTAAGGAAAAACAAGCCGATAAAGACGTTGTTTTGCAGGCTTTGAAGGATGAAATCGTCGCCTGTCTCGACAATGCGGGGGATTTCGAACTCGAATACCCTGCGGTTATTATGGTTATCGGCGTAAACGGCGTGGGAAAAACCACGTCGATAGGCAAAATGGCACACCTTTTCACCGAGCAGAAAAAAACGGTCACGATTGCCGCCGCGGATACGTTCAGGGCTGCCGCTGCGGATCAGCTTGAAATCTGGGCGGAAAGAGCAAAGGTAAGGATTGTTAAAAGCGTTGAAGGGAGCGACCCGTCTGCGGTTGTTTTCGACGCGCTTTCTTCCGTTAAGTCCAAAAAGACCGACGTTCTCATAATCGATACCGCGGGCAGACTTCACACTAAATCCAATCTTATGGAAGAGCTTAAAAAAATGTCGAGAGTCGTCGCGAGGGAATACCCCGAAGCTCATTTCTATAAGCTTATCGCGCTGGACGCAACCACGGGGCAGAACGCTCTTTCTCAGGTCGAGGTGTTCGATGAAGCCGTCGGTATCGACGGAATAATTCTGACAAAGCTTGACGGTACGGCAAAAGGCGGATTCATCGTGTCGCTTTGTAACGAGCTTTGCGTTCCCGTTGCATACGTCGGCACGGGCGAAAAAATCGAAGACGTAGACAATTTCGATAAAGAAGCTTTCGTGGACGCGATTTTCGACTGAAATTCGTAGTCGCCGGTCACGAGTTCAGACACAATCGTTCGTGGCTAAAAAGCAAATAAAAAAAATATGCGGTGTAAGGCAAAAATGCTTGACATCGCTTTTTTTATGGTGTATAATGATAAAGTAAACGGGGTGGCTTAATATGGAGATAAACGACGAAATCTATTATAACGAACTTTTCGCCGAGTATTCTTCCCTTTTAAGCCCCGCGCAGAAAGAGATTTTCGATATGTACTTTGGTATGGATTTATCTCTCGGCGAGATAGCCGAGATAAAAGAAATATCCCGTCAGAGCGTGTCGGACGCCCTTTCCAAAGCAAAAAAACAGCTTGTTTCCCTCGAAGAAAAATTAGGTTTATGCCGTAAAAAAAAGTCGATTTATCGGCTTATAGGCGGGCTTTCGGGAGAAAACGAATACATAAAAAAAGAAATAGAAAATATTTTGGGAGATAATTAGTGGCAGTATTTCAAGGCTTATCCGAAAAACTAAATCACATATTTTCCAAGATGACGAAAAAGGGAAGGCTTACCGAGCTTGAAATAAAACAGGCGATGAGAGAGGTAAGAATAGCCCTTCTGGAAGCTGACGTTAACCTTGGCGTTGCAAAGGATTTTATCGCGAAGGTAAGCGAAAAAGCCGTCGGACAGGAAATATTAAAAAGCTTAAGCCCTGCGCAGCAGGTTATAAAAATAGTCAACGAAGAGCTTACCGAACTCATGGGTTCTACAAACAGTAAGCTTATCGTAAGCCCCGAACCGCCCACGGTTATCATGATGTGCGGTTTGCAGGGCGCGGGCAAAACGACCCTTTGCGGAAAGTTGGCAGTTTATCTTAAAAAACAGGGCAAAAAACCTCTTCTCGCGGCGTGCGACGTATATCGCCCCGCGGCGATCAATCAGCTTAAAATCGTCGGCGAAAAAGCTCAGGCGGACGTGTTTGAAAAAGGTCAGGGCAATCCCGTAAAAATCGCGGCCGAAGCCGTCGAACACGCAAAAAAATACGGTTACGATACGGTAATCGTGGATACTGCAGGCAGGCTTCATATCGACGAGGCGTTGATGGAAGAGCTTGAAAACATCACGAAGGCGATAAGGGTTGACGAAATTCTCCTTACGGTCGATTCGATGACCGGGCAGGACGCCGTCAACGTTGCAACAACTTTCAACGACAGGTTAGAGCTTACGGGTGTTGGGCTTACCAAGCTCGACGGCGATACGAGAGGCGGCGCGTGCCTTTCCATAAAGGCGATTACGGGCAAACCGATAAAATTTGCCTCAGTCGGCGAAAAACTTACCGATCTCGAGCCGTTTTATCCCGATCGTATGGCAAACAGGATTCTCGGCATGGGCGACGTGTTGTCTCTCATCGAGAAAGCGCAGGAAGCCGTTTCGGAAGAGCAGATGCAGAAAATGGAGAGAAAGTTCAAGGCGAACAGCTTCACGTTGGACGATTATCTCGAGCAATTTGCCATGCTTAAAAAGATGGGCGGGGCGAAAAGTCTTCTCGGCATGCTCCCCGGAATGGGAACGAAAGTTAAAATCAGCGACGCCGATATAGACGAAAGCAAAATCGAGAGAACGAAAGCAATCATTCTTTCGATGACCAAAAAGGAAAGAAACGATCCGTCGATTATCAACTATTCGAGAAAAACGAGAATAGCGAAGGGAAGCGGAACGAGCATTCAGGAAGTAAATCAGCTCCTTAAACAATACGAGCAGAGCAAACAGATGATGAAGATGATGAAGAACAAACGCGGATTCAAAATGCCGTTCTGATTCGTTCGGGCTTAAGAAAGCAAAAAAAATAAAGGTAGCAACGTAAAATAATTTACGAGCGATAAATTTTGAAAATTTAAACGGAGGATATAAAATCATGGCAGTAAAAATGAGATTGACGAGACTCGGGGATAAAAAATCTCCCGCTTATCGTATCGTTGTCATCGACAGCAGAAAGGCAAGAGACGGCGAATACATCGATAAGATCGGGCATTACAACCCCACAATCAACCCCGCAGAAGTCGTTATCGACAAAGAAAAAGCGGCAGATTGGCTTTCGAAAGGCGTTCAGCCCACCGAAACCGTCAGAGCTCTTCTTTTGAATGCAGGCGTTATCGAGAAGTCGGACAAATTGTCTCCTTCCAAAACTAACCCTAAGAAGAAAAAGAAGTAATTTCGGGAAGTGAACTAAATGTTGGATTTAATCAAATATATCATAAACCATTTTGCCGAAAATCCCGACGCGGTAGATTACGAAGTCGTCGAGAAAGGCAATGCGGTTGACGTTACCGTTCTTCTGAACGAAAGCGACATGGGAAAGGTTATCGGACGTCAGGGCAAAATCGCCAAGGCGCTCCGCACCATCGTAAATTCCGCTTCAAAGAAAACGGGTAAGAGATACAATATCGAAATCAAAGGAAAGAACTAAACGCTTTTTTCCGATACTCGCGGCTGCGTTTTGTTAAAAACGCAGCCGCTTTGTAAATTTTATCGTTATAAACAAAAACGAAATAATGAATAAAATCGAAATAGGCGCGGTTGCAAAACCGCAGGGGATTAAGGGTGAACTTAAGTTGCGCTTGTTCTGCGACGGGTTCGATTCCGTGAAGAACGTCACAAAAGTCGAGCTTGACGGAGTTATATATGCGGTTGAAGATTTTCATTCTTCGGGCGCGGATGAAGCCGTTATCAAACTGAAAGGTCTGGACGACAGAAACAAAGCTGAACTTCTCAGAAGAAAAGAAGTTTACGCAGACAGAAGCGAAATTATCGTCGAAGAGGGAAGATATTTCATCTCCGACGTTTTAGGTTGCAAATTATATCTCACAAGCGGAAAAGAGCTTGGCGAGATTTTTGACATAGTAAGCGGTAACGTCGATTATTATTACGTAAAAACAAACGAAGGCACGGCGATTTTCCCGCTCGTTGACGGCGTTTTGGATTCTGTCGACGTTGCAGGAAAAAAAGTTGTCGTAAGCGCCGCAAGATTTACGGAGGTCGTGATGTATGAGAATTGATATTCTGACCCTTTTCCCCGAAATGTTCGCTCCGCTGACCGAAAGCATAATCGGCAGAGCGACCAAATCGGGCAAAGTGGAAATCGTCGTAACCGACATTCGCGATTACACAGAAAACAAGCACAGAAAGTGCGACGATTATCCTTTCGGCGGGGGCGCGGGAATGGTTATGACGCCGCAGCCGATTTATTCGGCGATTATGGCAGTCGATCCCGATCACGAAGCGCGCAGAATCTTTATGTCGCCGAAAGGCAGAAGGTTTTGCCAGAGCATGGTTTCCGAGCTTTTGTCGTATGACAGAATTCTTCTTCTTTGCGGGCATTACGAAGGTGTCGATCAAAGGGTTATCGACCTTTGCATTGACGAGGAAATGTCTCTCGGCGATTTTGTGCTTACGGGCGGAGAAATCCCCGCGATGGCAATAACGGACTGCGTTTGCAGATACGTGGACGGCGTTATTTCGGGCGAAAGTTTATCCGAGGAGAGTTTCACGGATAACCTTCTGGAGTATCCGCAGTTCACCCGCCCGCAGGAATTCATGGGTCTTACCGTACCCGAAGTTCTTGTTTCGGGCAACCATAAAGAAGTCGATAAATGGCGGAAAAACGAGGCGTTGAAGCTCACCGAAAGGCTTCGCCCCGATCTTATTAAAAAAGAGAACTGAAATGGAAGCAAACGAAAGAAAATTGAATTGGTTCCCGGGACATATGGCGAAAGCTCTTCGTCAGATGGAAGCCGACGTTAAGCTCTGCGACGGAGTTATTCTCGTTATGGACGCAAGGGCTGTTTTCGCATGCTTCAATAAAAGGCTCGATAAGGTTTTCGGGAACAAACCTATCGTTTATTGTATCAATAAACGCGACCTGATTTCTAATGTTCAGGCAAAAAAAATCGAGAGCTATTTCAAAGCAAATAACCTCGTTTATGAACTTATAGAGGGACTTTCTAAGCGTGACGGTCAAAATTTGCGCGCAAAATGCGATTTTGTTTTAAAGGAAAAAATCGAACGCAACGCGCAAAAAGGAATGACGAGAACTTTGCGTTTTATGGTCGCGGGGCTGCCGAATACGGGTAAATCTACGATAATAAATACGATGAGCGGTGCCAAGAAAGCCGAAACGGGAAACAAAGCGGGCGTTACCCGCGCTAACAAGTGGATAAGGCTCGGCAGTTTCGACCTTTTAGACACCCCCGGGACAATGCCGCCGAACATAGAAAATCAAACTTACGCCAGGCATCTTGCCTTTATCGGCGCGATGAACGACGACATTCTGCACGTGGAAGACCTTGCGCTCGACCTAATAACCGAGCTTGTTAAAATCGCTCCGAACGAATTTAAGGAAAAATATAAGCTTGACACCTTAGAACTCACTCCGCTTGAGATTTTCGATTGCATATGCAAAAAGCGCGGATATCTCCTTCACGGCGGCGAATGCGATTACGAACGCGCGGCAAAGGCGATAATCGACGATTTCAGAAAGGGCAGAATAGGTAAGATCGCGCTCGAAACCAAACCGATTTTAAAAGCAAAACCCGAGAAAAAGGATGTCGAGTAAATCATGACGGATAAAACAAAGGAAAAGCTTGAAAACGACAGAGCATTTTTGAGCGATAAAGTAAAATATATCGCGGGTGTGGACGAAGTCGGCAGAGGTCCGCTCGCGGGTCCTGTCGTGTGTTGTGCGGTTATTATGCCGCTTGACGACGAAAACGCCGTGGACGGCGTGGACGACAGCAAAAAAGTTTCTATAAAAAAACGCGAAAGTCTTTACGAAACGCTTAAAGAAAAAGCAATCGCCTATAAAATTTGCAGGATAGAACCCTGGGAAATTGACGAGATAAATATTCTGGAAGCGACAAAAAAATGCATGAAAATGTGCATTGAGGAGCTTTCCGTCAAGCCCGATTTGGTTCTGGTCGACGCGGTGAAACTCGATATTCCGTATAAAACTCAGGCGATAATCAAAGGCGACGCGAAAAGTTACAACATAGGCGCGGCTTCGATAATCGCTAAGGTTTTCAGGGATAAGCTTATGGACGAATATGACGAATTATATCCCGATTACGGATTTGCTAATAACAAAGGCTACGGAACGAAAGTTCATATAAACGCGTTGAAGGAGAAGGGAGCATGCCCGATACACAGAAAGACTTTTATAAAAAATTTCTCGGGAAGAAAGGAGAACGATTAGCCGAGGAAGAAATAAAGAAGTGTGGCTATAAGCTCGTTAAACGCAATTTTACCACTCCGTACGGTGAAGCCGACCTTGTTTTTCAAAAAGGCGACGAAACGATTTTCGTCGAGGTGAAAACGAGAAGCGGAACCTTTTTCGGGCTTCCGTGCGAAGCTGTAGGTTATAAAAAACAGGAAAAATATCGCATGATTGCCGAATATTATTTCAGAAACGACGGCGGTGCGGACGGGAAAAACATAAGCTTTGCCGTTGCAGAAGTAACGCCTGCGGGCGTGAACGTTATTTATAACGCGTTTTAATGCGCGTAAAACTATAAGAAAATGAAAATTTGCGTCACGACCGCTTCGGGGATAGAAGCGGTTACGAAAAGAGAAATATACAAAATCACGGGCATAGAAAATCTCGCCGCGGTTGACGGAAGAATTTGCTTTGAAGGCGGCTTTGAAGATATCGCTAAGTGCAATCTTTATCTTCGCACGGCAAACCGTGTGGAGATTGTCGTCGGCGAGTTCAAAGCCGAAAATTTCGACGAGCTTTTCGACGGAATAAAGGCTGTCGAATGGGAGAAATTTATCCCCGAAGACGGCAAAATAATAATCTCCGCCAAGAGTGTTATGAGCAAATTGTTTGCTTATTCCGCAATTCAATCGATATCCAAAAAAGCTGTCATTGAAAGGCTGAAGTCCGCCTATAAGTCGATTAACTTGCCTGAAAGCGGCGCGAGATACAAAATAGAAACTTCGATAAGAAAGGATTACGTAATCGTTTCGCTCGATACCTCCGGCGAAGGTCTTCACAGGCGCGGTTATCGCGGACTTGTGGGCGAAGCGCCTTTAAAGGAAACGCTTGCCTCCGCTCTTATTCAACTTTCGGTATGGAACCCGTCAAGACCTCTTGCGGACGTTTTTTGCGGAACGGGAACGATACCCGTAGAAGCCGCGCTCATCGCCTGCAACATTCCTTCGGGAATGAACAGAGACTTCGATTATCTTTACTGGAAAAACGTTGACAGAAGCGTTTTCGATAAAATAAAAGAAAAGGCCGCTATGGAAATCGACCTCGAAAAAGAAGTAAGAATCAGCGGATTCGACATCGACGAAAATCAGCTTAAACTTGCAAGGAAGCATGCCGAGCTTGCGGGCGTGGGGAAGAAAATCCATTTTCAGCGCGCCGATATGCGCGATTTTTCCTCGAGATTTTCTCACGGCGTAATAATTTCCAACCCGCCATACGGCGAAAGGCTTTCCGAGCGCAGGGAAATAGAAAAGCTTTATAAAGATTACGGAAAGATGGTTAAAACGCTTGACGAATGGTGCGTTTACACGTTGACTTCGGTTGACGATTTCGAGCGTCTTTTCGGCATAAAAGCCGATAAAAAACGCAAAATATACAACGGTCGGCTCGAATGTACTTATTATTCGATGCTTGCCGAGCCGCCGAAAAAGGCAGAAAAAACCGAAAAAGCGGCGGAATCTAAAAAATTAACCGATTAAATCGGCAAAATACAGGAGGAAACGAAATGTTAAAAGGAATTTCAAAAATCGTAAGTCCCGAGCTTGTCAAAGTTCTGTGCGAAATGGGTCACGGCGACGAAATCGTTATCGCGGACGGCAATTTCCCCAGCGAAAACTTCGGGAAAAGAGTTATCCGCGCGGACGGAATAAGCGGAACGGCTATGCTCGACGCATGCCTTCAGCTCATCCCGCTCGACACTTATTCCGACCCGAACTTCATTCTGATGCAGCTTATGGATTGCGACAAGGGCAGAATCAACCCCGTTATTTGGGACGAGTATAAAAAAATCGCCTCTTCGCACGACGCAAACGTCCGCGTCGGCAATATCGACAGATTCGAGTTTTATGAACGCGCGAAAAACGCTTATGCGGTTATCGCGACGGGAGAAGCGGCGGTTTATGCGAACATAATTTTGAAAAAAGGCGTAATTTAACAAGTTTACAGCCCGTAAAATTACAAAAAATATAAAAAATAGCTTTTAAAGGCGTTAAAACGCTTGCAAAAGTTTTATCTTTATGCTAAAATAGGAGAAGACTTCGGGCGGTCCGCTGGCTTAAACGGCTATGAACGTCGCGTAATATGGAGGTAAAAGTCATGAATATTATTGATCAGATCGAAAAAGAAAACTTAAAAGGCGAAGTTCCTTCTTTTGCAGTCGGTGATACCGTAAGGGTATCGGTTAAGGTTATCGAAGGTACGAAGGAAAGAATTCAGGCATTCGAAGGTATCGTTATCGCTAAGAAAAACGGCGGAATCAGAGAGACCTTCACCGTCAGAAGAATTTCTTACGGAATCGGCGTTGAAAGAACGTTCCCCGTTCATTCTCCCAAGGTAGCGGGAATAACGGTTGTTAAAAGAGGTAAAGTCAGAAGAGCTAAGCTCTATTATCTCAGAGATCTTACCGGTAAGGCTGCAAAGGTTGAAGAAATTCTTTAATCTTACCGCTACGGCAAAGTGTTTAAGTATACCTGCTTAACATTGCCCAAAACACAAAACAAAATAACAAACGAAGAAGGTTCACGGATAAAATCTCCGCGAGCCTTTTTGATGTATACAAATATAATACATATTTATATTGACGAAATATAGATAATATGTTAAAATAACATCGAAACGAGACAAAATAGGATTTTATCAGCAACAGAGAGTGTTACAAAAGGTAAATTAAA
>JAJWOJ010000513.1 GCA_021635425.1 Clostridiales bacterium
AGGTTATTTATAAGCTCGATAACGTCGCTGTTCGCACCCACAAAAACAATCTTGAAGAAACTTTCAAGCATTTTCAAGTGCGTGTTGAACGTTACGACCGGATCTGCGGGCAAGCCGTCCTCGGTAAGAATTTTGTAGATATGGAACGGGTTGATTCTGCCCTCTTTTGCGTTGCCGACATCGATAAGATTTCCCGACAAGTTTTTCGTCAAAGTAAGATATTCGGCTTCGGGATCGAGAATAATTACTCTCGTGTCGTTCGCCCATTCGTTCGCGATAAGCGATTTTAAGAAGAACGATTTACCGCTACCCGATTTACCTATAATCATACCGTTACTGTTCTGATACAGGTTGCCTCGTTTCCACATATTGAAGATAAACGGAAAGCCGTTTGCTTTGTTCTCTCCGAGCATAATACCGCCTTCGTCCATAACGAACGTGCGGACGAATGGAAACACCGCCGCTAAGCTCGAACTGTTGATACCGCGCTCATAGTTTTTGAGCGTACTCACGGGCGAAATTGCCGACGATTTGAAACCTTCTATCTGCAAGCCGTAAAGGTTGGACGGCTTGAAATTTCCCGTCATAATACTTCTTCTTACAGCCTTTTTATAGTTGTCGTCATCGAGATAGTTATACGCCGTGATAGTAAGCGTAACGTCGAGAAGCGACTCGTTTTCCGTTTGCAGACTGTCTAAAAGCGCGTTCATCGTTTCTCTGTGGGTTTCCGCGCTGTTCGCTTCGCTTGCCTTTTCGGAAAGAATTTGTTTCGTTTCCATTTCGCCGATACACTTGTCGATACGTTTTATAGCCTTGAATTTATCTACGGGTTTGACGTGCAGAACCACTTTCGTGTTCGGAATATTGAACACTTCCGCGCCCCAAGCGTTACGAACCCGTAACGGATAATCCGCGATTGCAAACACCGCCGCTTGCGTTCCGTCTACCGTATAACTGTTGGCTTTGAACTCAACCTTTTTCGGCTTTACCCACGCTATAAGTCGATTATCTTCGATTTCCTTGATTTCGCGTTCGTCGAAGTTACGCGAAAAACTGTATTTCAGGAATATCGCCGTTTCCTTTCTGCCGAGCAGTTTTGTGTTCAATCCGCACTTGTTGATTTCGCTTGCGACGTTGATTGTCGTGTTTTCAAGATCGAGTTCGTTTCTGCCGTAAACGACTATGTAATAGTCCGAAAGATACTGTTTGCGGATATTGTTCATCTTGTCGATACGGTCAATCCGCTCACGCAAAATAGCCGTCTTTATTTCTCTGACTTCTTCTCCGTCTACGCTTTCTTTCATTTCCGCAAGCCTGCCGAACAGGTCTTGCGCGAAGTTGTCCAAGTTTACGGGACGGTCTATTTTTATAATGTCGGCGCATTGCGTTCCGTCGAGCA
>JAJWOJ010000063.1 GCA_021635425.1 Clostridiales bacterium
CTGCGCTATCCTTATTCCGGGTTTTCCTCTGGAAATGTCCTCGATAACCATATCGCCCGTTATCGAAGAGGGGCAACGCGAGATCTCGTAAGCCGTATTGTTGTTTATCAGCTTATAAGTGCAACCCGTCTCCTTAGCTCTCGTAAAAGCAAAGCTTTCGGACCATTCGGAAACGTCGTGAACGCTGTCGCCGGGGATCGCCCTGACCGTAACCTCGTAATTGCCGTCGGTAAGCTTGGACATATCGTATGTCGGAGTGTTCACCGTTGCGGGATACGACGTTCCGTCTTCCTTTACGGCGTTTATCTCGTATCTTCGCGCGTTGGCTACGGTTTTCCATGTGAGGACGTAGTTTAAATCCATAGTCAGCTCCTGCGGGGCAGACAATGCCGTCTTTCCGCAGGACACCGCCATCATAAGGCAAAACACAGCCGCCGACAACACTATTATTATATTTTTGATTTTTTTCATTAAAGTCCTCCGATTATGCGGGTATGCGTTTTAACGCTACCCGCGCGGTAAACCCGATCAAGACTGCTTCTTGTCGCGAGCTTCGCGGATAATTTCGTGAAGCCACTTGAACTTGAATTTCCTTACGGCGATTTCCGTTACGAACAGGATAATCGCTATTATCATAAACAAGTATCTGGGGTCGAATACCTTTTCTATCGTCTTGTCAAAATTATCGAACACTGCGTAATGAGCCTCGTTCATATCCGAAAGGTATGCTCCTCCGCCGTTTTCGGCTACCGTTTTAAAGAATTTTTCTTCATAATCGATATCTGCAGCCTGCAACGCGAGATCATATTCTTTTGAATACGAAAAAGCTTTGTATACCGTATAAGTTGCGAGTTCATTGCCGTCTTTATCCTTTTTGACGAGCGTTATCGAATATATGCCCGCTTTTTTGACTACGAACGTACATCTTCCGAAGTTGTTCGCTTCGGCAAGAAGGGAAGTAACGTATAAGCTGCGATTTCCGCCCTCGGTTACGGCGTTCATCGAAATCTCTTCGGTATTATCCGTACCCGAACTTACGTCCCTAATTTTTCCCTCGACCCTTTCGCCGTCTTTAAGCGTTGCGAACACGCTTACGCGGTTGATATAGTTGTCTTCGGAAAGCTCCACCCTCATTTCGTTGGGGCGGATATTTTCCGTAGGCATAAGGTTGCCGATTATATTGCCTATAAGCTCGCGTCCCGTTTCCGACGACATAAAGTCGCTCGACCATTCGCTCGCCTGCAAATCGGTCATGAAGCTGCCGACCGTACCTTTACCGAATTTCCACTGCGCATACAGCGGCACTTCGTAATCGCCCTTCAATATCAGATAATCGTTGGATTTAACCCTTACGCCGTAGAAACCGCCGAGTTGGGGAGTATCTAACTGATAAGTTTTTCTCTTTACGACGTTTCCGTTTTCGTCTTTGGTTTCCTCTTCTCTGTAAGGCAACCCCGCGAGAACAGGCGAAGTGGCTTTGTCGACAGTGATATAGAACGGTTCTTCGTTTACTTCTTTAAGCTGTTTAACGTTCAACTCTTCACGCATTTCGCCGTAGAGTTTCGTCAGATTGCTCGAATCGTAAGTACGCACCCTTCTTCCGCCGGGAATACCGCTCTGCTGTCCGCCCGCCGCGTCGATAAGTCTTTGAAGAGACTTGACGCTAGCTGCGTCGGAAGCTTCTGAACCTATTCCCAAAGCCGAAAACGTGATTTTATCGGATTTATAGTAGCTTTCAAGAATCGCCTCGCAATCGGTCGCTTCAGAGGCGTTTATCTGCGCGTCCGTAACCATTATAATGTGACGTCTGCTTACTTTTTTATTGGCTATGAGCATCTGAACCGCTTCTTTTACGGCTCCCGTAAATACCGTGCCGCCGCCGAGTTCGGGCATTTTATTCTGCAAGGTATCGTAAATAACGCTCTTTTGCGTTACGGGCGTGAGATCGAGAACTCTCTGATAAGAGTCGTCGAAAGTGATTATACCGAAATAGTCTCTTTCGGTAAGCGCGTTAAGACATTCGCCCGCGCCGTTTATCGCGTGCCAGTAAGCGTTCTGCCCTGCCGCGGAAATACTTGCCATCGAACCCGAACGGTCGATCAATACGACTACCGCGATAGGCGGAGTGTAGTCTATCGCCTGAACGGGCAACATCGATTGCAACAACGTTCCGCTTAAATCCAGCCTGTTATAAGCGTGTGCCGTAGAACCTTCTCCGACCGTTCCGTCTTCAGTTCCGCCCGCGGTAAACAAGCCGCCGCCGTATTCATAAACGTAAGAATACAGCATTTCGTCGAAATTTTCGGGCATTTCCGAACTCGACAAATCTTCGTTGGCAATATTGTTAAGCACAACCTGATCGTACTGTCTCAACTCGTCGATCGTCTGAGGCATATTTTTGGCTTCGCCCGTCGCGTGGACGTTGGCGATTGTCGGTTTATACCCCTGCGAAGTAAGAAGATCCGCAAGTTCGACCGATTCGCCCTCGGCATGCTCGATAATAAGCACCTTATCGAATTTTTCGAGCAGGAAATAAGTTGTGTAACTGTTATTTTGTTCAACCGCGTCCGAACCGCTTATTTTCGCCTCTATTTTGCGAAGTTCGGTTTCGCCTCCGAACGCATAAGTGAAATTCACGCTTTTCGCGCCGACCGAAAGGTCTACGTCTTTCGTTTCGATTTCGCTTCCGTTATCGTAAAGCGTAACGGAGACGGTCGATTGCGCGGTGGACGATAAAAGAACGTCTATCGAACACTCGTCGCCCGCCTTGACGTGATAATCGGGCAAAGTTATACCCGTTATTCTCGCGTCGCTGCCGTCGAAAGAGGACGGAATGTTTACGGTGTCGACCACGATGTTCTTAGCCGTTACGGATTTTATTACCGTGAGCGCGTCTTCGTCGGTCTCTTTACCGTCGGTAATAAGCACTATTTTACTTGTGCCGTTGCCCGTAAACAAATCTTTTGCGTAAGACAGCGCCGCTGCGATATCCGTCGCGCTCGTATCGGGCTTATCGGCTCTCATATATTCTTCGAAAACCTTGTCCGCGTCGGTGGAAAATTCCGCAACGTAACGCTGATTGAACCCGAAAGTGACTATACCTATATTGAATTTATCGTTTTTGCCCGCGTCGAGAACGGCTTTTACGAAGCTGTCTCTGTTTTCTGCCGACTGTTCTTCGGTGTCGGACATGTCGACGAGCAATAAAACCTGGTTGCCCGTGTTGTTGTGTTCGGAATGAAAGGTCATTCCCGAAAGCACCGTTACGGACAAAACCATAACTATGAGTTGAAGAACTATCGTCGTGATACGATTTCTGTTTCTTCTGTATTTTTTAGAAAGCCTGAAATGAGGCAGCAACACCAACGCTATCGCGGGTATTATAAGCAATAATAACCAGGGGTTGGAAAAACTTAACCATAAACTACGCATAAATTCTCTCCTCCCCTTACATATTGTCCAGTAGCTGCAATATCCATTCTATGAACAATATCGCAACAAGCGCGGCGGCGAAATACAGAAGAAGATCTCTGTAGAAGTCCTTCTCGTTTCTCGTCTGGTACGGATCCGCAAGGCTTTCCTGTATGCTGAAAATATTGAGTTCGGAAGAAGCTATCTTTACAAAGAAACTGTCCGAAAATTCTCTGCCGAAAGCCGACGTCTGAGACACCGTGTAGCTGCCCGGGGTGTTTACGCGCATCTTCGCGGGGAATTCGCCGTACTCCGTCGTGGCGGTACTCGTCACCGAAAGCGACGACCCCATGCTCTGAAGCGTTACGTCTTCGCCTACGGTATAGACGTATTTATCCGTTGCGGACGGGAATATCGCCTTAAACAGGTTATTCATAAACAGCGCGAAAGACCCCGTTCCGTCTATTCCCCAATCGGAATACTTGAGCGAGAAAGTAAGCACCGCCACCCTCGAGTTTTCCGTTTCCTTATATATAAGGGCGGGATAGCCGTCTATAGACATAAGAACTTTATAGCTGTCGTCGTTGACGGTCAGACGTCTGTATTTGCTGATCGTTATTCTCGTCGGATCGACGTTTCTCATAAGGGGATGCCCCTCTCCGTCCTCGCCGTATTCGAGTTCGGGATAACCCGTATTTGTAGGATACGTCTGAGAAAGCGGATATTCGTCGCCGTTGAGCGAGAAACCGCAGCCAGACGGAGCCTTGGACGGGTTTACAAGAAATACGAAACCGTCTTCGGGAAGTTTGGCGGGCATAGTGTTTTCGAAAACGTAATAGTCGTAACCGCTTATGACTTCGGGATCGCCCGTACTTACCGGAGTGTATTTAATGTTCCATTTATCGGAGTATTTATTCTGCGCGTAAGTGAGCGCACCCGTGATAAACGGACTTAACGAACCTTTTTTATTCGAGTCGACGCTGTAATAATACATATTGAGTTTGTTTTTATTACCGCCGTAAATCTCGAACGTGTTATCTTCTACGAGCGAATCGTTTTCGCTTATGCTTACCGTAATTTTATCAAACGAAACTATACCCGTTTCGTCGCCCGTGGACGGATCGGTCAGCCCGATTTTACCGCGCAGATCTATTATTTCCGCGCCGTCGTATCTGCCTACGCCCGTTCCCTCTTCCGCGTCGTCGGCTTCGTTTATGTTGTAAGTAAACACTATACGTTTTGACTCGTCACCCGTACACGAAACGACTACCGGGTCAAACACCAAGTCTTCGCCCGAATCTTCGTCGGTCGCGTTCGCGCCGGTAACGTTGACGTTCACCTCTAAGTCGAGCGGACGACCGTAACAAGCCACCTCTATAATAATGTTATAGTAGTTATCGACTATTTCGGCGTAAGCGTTAAGAATGGACGCGTTCCATTCGGTTTCTTTTACGACTTCGTCGCGCTTGAACTGAATACCGCTCGGCACGTTATAGAAATTCGTATCCGTATAGAGATAAACCGCCGTTTCGGGGTTGCCCTCTATAAGTTTTTCGCACATTTTAACCGCTCCGTCGAGATCGGCTTTACCGTAAGTGCATTTAGCGTCCGTAAGCGAATCGAGAGAATCGAAAACCTGCGCTTTATTATCCGAGCTTACGTTCTGCGTGAGAAAATACGGCGAATTGTCCGCAATTATTATCGAAACTTTTCCGTTTGCGGCGAAAGTTTCCGTTGCGAGAGTGCGCACTTTGCTTACCGCGCGTTGAAAACGCGTTTCGTCGCCGCTTTTTGCTTTCATGCTTGCCGAAGAATCGATAATCGCGATTACTTCGGGTTCTTCCGTCTGCGTTTTCAGAATTTGCGACGGTTTTGCAAGTATCATCGAGCAAATCGCAACGATAAGTATCTGACATATTATAATAAGTATGTCTATCAATCTGCTTGTAGGGAGCTTTTTCTTTTTGTACTTCCGGCTCAGTCTCCACACATATGTGCTTGAAATGAACTTTTGCTGATAGTTAGGCTTGATTATATATATTATTATAAGTATCGCAATGCCTATAAGCCCCAGAAGCCCCCAGGGTATCAATAGTTTCATTCGATTACACCAACCTTTAACAACTCTCCGAACAAAACCCTCTCAATGGGTTGGTCGGTGCTTACGGAAACGTAGTCGACGTCACGCTTTGCGCAGAATGTACGGATATCCTGCTTAAAATCTTTCAAAGCCGCCTCATACGCTTTCTGTTCGGCGCGGGTTATTCTGATTCTCATATTTTTGCTCGTATCGTCGACGCCCTCCGATTCGGAGTCTATAAGCGTAACGCGCCCGTCGTAAGCGGGTTCGAGTTCGTCGGGCGTAAGCACCTGAACGAGCAGAACTTGTCTGTGTTTATAGCGCAGATAATCAACGGCTTTCTTCCAGTCGCTATCGGTCATAAAGTCCGATATTATAACCGAAAGCCCGTTGTTTGCGCTTGTATCGGGGCAGGAAGCGACGCATTTTTCAATGTCCGCCTCGCCGTCGAAAACAACCTCTTCGAGCTGACTTACAGCGCGGAAGTAGGAATTTTTACCTATTATAGTACCGAACGGATTGGAGGTCTTTTCGCCTTTCATGATATTGAACGTAACTTTATCCATATTATGAACAGCCAAAAATCCGAGCGCGGCGGCAGCGCCCAGCGCATATGCCGCTTTGTTCGGATCGTCTTTACCCATCGATGCAGAACAATCGAGAAAAATCTGAATCTGCATCTGACGTTCGTCGGTAAATAATTTCAAGAAGAATTTTTCGAAACGACTGTATAAGTTCCAATCTATACGACGTATATCGTCGCCTAACTGATATTCGCGGAAATCTGCGAACTCGACGGTCTGACCGTAGGAATTAACAAGGTGCTTTCCTCCGAAATATCCTGCCAGATTAGATTTTAAATTTAAGGACAGCGTTTCGAGCCGACTGAAAAATTTGTCGTTTAAATACGAAACTTTCATTTTGCGAACTCCAAGTCATAAACCGCCGCGGAAATTTCGCGCGCGATCACTTTTTCCCTTTAAACGTCTTGCTTACTTCTTCGACTATCAGCTTAATGATATCGTCTGCCGAAATTCTCTCCGCGATAGCTTCGAAATTGAGTTTGAGACGATGACGAAGAACGGGATATGCGAGTTCGTTGATGTCCGAATACGCGACGTTGAATCTGCCCTTTATCAAAGCTACGACCTTCGCCGCCGAAATAAGCGCCTGTCCCGCACGCGGGCTTGCGCCGACTCTGACGTACTTCTTTGCGGCTTCCGAAGCGTTCTCGCTGTCGGGATGAGTTGCCGAAGTCAAAGTCATCGCATAGCGGAGAACTTCTTCCGCTACGGGGATCTGGTTCGCCGTCTCTCTCATTTTGAGAAGCTGTTCGCCGTTACAAGCCGCTTCCGCAACTTCCGCCATAGTCTTCTGCGTCATATCGACTATCTGCATAAGTTCTTCGAGGCTGGGATTGGGAACGATGAGTTTGAACATGAAACGGTCCATCTGCGCTTCGGGAAGCGGATAGGTACCGTCCTGCTCGATGGGGTTCTGCGTTGCAAGAACGAAGAACGGTTCCGCAAGTTTTCTCGAAACACCCATTACGGTAACGGTATGTTCCTGCATCGCTTCGAGCAGTGCTGACTGAGTTTTGGGCGTTGCACGGTTGATTTCGTCCGCAAGAATAATGTTACTGAAAATAGGTCCCGGCTGGAATTTGAAAGTCGAGTTGCCGTTTTCGTCCTTTACGATAATGTTAGTACCCGTAACGTCCGCCGGCATAAGGTCGGGCGTAAACTGAATACGGGAGAACGGAAGATCGAAAACTCTTCCGAGCGATCTTACAAGTCTTGTCTTGCCGACCCCGGGAACGCCTTCGAGAAGTACGTTACCGCCGGCTATCATGGCTACGATAGTACCTTCGACTACGTCTTTCTGACCTATAACGTCTCTGCCTACCTGTTTAAAAATCTCGTTGCATTGTGCGCTGAACTGTTCGATGTCCTTTTCTGTTATCATTTTTTTCTACTCTCTGTATTTTAAATTTTTTATTTTTTAATAATGTTGAAATATCCGTCTATCGCGTCTTTGTCTTCGTCTGTAAGATTTCCGTTATCGCGCGCGTTTTCCGTTGCTTCTTCTCTTGCGGCGTCGTAATGATCTTTATAGTCCTGTTTACCGTCTATAACCTGATCGTTGCTGACGTAAGAACCGCCGGGGCTTGTACCGGTGTTATTGTTATTATTGCCGTCGCTGCCATCTGCTTTGCCTTCGCCGTCATTGGGTTTTTCGGTGTCGCCCTGTTCTTCGCCCTCGCCTTCGCCTTCTCCTTCGCCTTCTCCGTCGCCGTTGGCAGGCTCGAACACCGCGATTACTTTCATATCCTCATCGATTTTGGTATCCTTACGATACGGCTCACCCGCTTCTTTCTGACCCTTTATAAGCCAGCACGAGAACACGTAACCGTCTCCCGCCACGGCATAAATCTCGGTGGCGTCTTTACCTTTCTCTATTCTCTGAACGATATCTCCGACGATTTCGCCGTCGCCCTGAGTGTCGTATTCGACGTCGTAGTAAACAGGCTCTTCTTTGGTTAAATCGTCTATTAAATCTTTTCCTCCGCCGATAACCCCCGCATTGGCAAGCCCGCCGACGGTAGTCATGCCCGCGCCGAGCGTCACCGCAAAGCACGCGGCTATAACAAGCGGAATGCTTACCACGACCTTGATAAGGTCGGAACTTATGGTGCCGAGCGTTTTTATAGCGTCATCGCGCTGTCTTTCGGCGATATACGAATCGTCGCCCATATACTCGTTCATGGTTATCATTCTTTCTTCAAGCCCCAGCTCGTCTATACGCGTTGCAACCGCGCTCGACGTGGGTTTGAATTTGTAACGATAAAATAACGGAGCCGAAACGCCCGTACCTACGGCAAGCGCGATAAACGCAAGCCAGAAAAGCTTAGGAATGAAGAACCAACACAAGAATGCCGTTATAAACATTGCCGCACAACCGACTATCAGACCGCATATAACGGCTTTCGTCATGCTTTCGCGAGCAATACGCTTATAATACTTTTCAAACAATTTGACCGATTTCATAGCTTCTCTCCTTTAAAAATTTTCTTGTATAATCCGACGACCGATTATAAGTTTTCCGAATCGTCGTCGAGGTATAAGCAATTCTTTTACATG
>JAJWOJ010000064.1 GCA_021635425.1 Clostridiales bacterium
TAACCTTTTTTGAACCACGCGACTATCGCGTGGTTTTCGTTGACACAATAAAAAAGCACCGCA
Source organism: Clostridiales bacterium (assembly GCA_021635425.1). Taxonomy (GTDB): domain Bacteria; phylum Bacillota; class Clostridia; order Christensenellales; family Borkfalkiaceae; genus UBA10281. Next base: position 64 of record JAJWOJ010000064.1, read on the forward strand.
GCAAAGCAGTGCTTAAATGGAATGTGGCAACGTCCTATCCTCCCGGTAAGAAGCCGAAAGAATTGTGAAAATCGGCGGCAAACGGAAGAGATTTCGTATTATGCAAAGAAATACGCCGGAAGGTATACTCTATGTATTCCGAGGGCGTTTTCTGAAGCAGAAAACGGAAGATATTTCGCTTGACGACGGTTTTATCAGTTCTTTCGGCGACAAACCCTACAAGTACTTTCGGCGCGCTGAAGCTTAACTACTGTGTTCGGAATGAGAACAGGTGGATCCTTCAGGCTATAGTCACCACAATGGTTATATAATCTGCAACTGAACGTCACAGGATATATGCTAAGTTGTTTATGAAGAAGACTGACAACTGCATAGAAGCGTTTAAAATCTTTAAATAAGTACGTCTGGCAGAATTTTTGTTTTCCGCTAATTCGTATTGTTGTTGTTATTTGCGATTGCCGACTTTTCTTTCTTTTTCAGTTCGTTATACAAATCGCCGTTATCCTTGGCAAGAACATTATTTCGCTTTTCTAGTTCGCTGTTTTTCATTCTTAAAGCAATAATTTCCGTTTCCTTTTTCTTGCCCGAAAAGGGAATCTTTTCAGATCTTGCAGATTCGTAACTTTCAAGCAATTCTTTCACGGGTTTTGCCGCGGCTTGCGCTTCCTCGGCTTCGCGGATTTTTTCTTCGGCGGCTTCCGTCATTTTTTTCGTCTTAAAAGCGACCGTATCCAAATGCTTCGCCGTGCTGCCTTCCTTGCCGCGCTTTAAGCCGTATTTTTTGCCGACGATCTCGTAAAAATCCGCTTGCAATTCTCTTAAAGCGGCACGGTCAAAAAGTTCTTTTGTGCATAATCTTCCGCCAGTTACGGGCATCAGATTGAAATGCAAATGCGGCGTGCTTTCGTCCAAATGCACGACTGCGGATACAACGTTTTCTTTTCCGTAACGTTCCGCGAAAAACTCCGTGCAATCGTCAAAGAATTGCTTTTGCATTTCGGGTGAGATACCGTCGAAAAATTCTTTATCCGAACCTAAAATAAAAGAAGTTATCAGCACCGCGTCGTCTTTGATTTTTCGTTTCGGTGCGAGTTCTTTTATTCGCTCGTCGATGAATGCAAGATACTTTTTTTCATAAGACAAAGTATGATAATTCAGGTGCGTTCTCGACTTATCGATTTGCGGGTTTTTCGTGGATTTATAGTTCTCGTCGCGTTTGTTTTCACGTTCGATTCCGACGATGTCGCCGCGCTTATATTTTCCCATGTGGCATACTAAATACGACGTAATTCATCACCTCCGTGGGTATTAAAATTTCTATCGGTAAGCGATAGCAAAACGCCTACCCGCGCTCGTTCCTTCGGCAAAGGGAACGAACATTCGGGCAAAATCTTCACGCCCGATACTTACGGAAGCAAGCGACCTATACCGTCCCAACTTCCTGTATTTGTTATTATACCATAAAAGGATTTAAAAATATAGTAAACACAAACAAATGTTCTTATTTTATAAACCGCCTCATTTTGTTTCATACAAAGCAAATATTAAACAAACCATCGACGATCCGGCGAAAACAAAACGACGTTCGAAAATCAAATAGACATTATAAAAGCCATAGGCATTTTCCTATGGCTTAGATTATGCTCGATTTTAATTCAAAAATAAACGAATTTTCAAATTAAATATTTCATTGTAGTTTCGGAAAATCATTATTCCGCAAAGGGGATAATGAAAACGCCTTCGCCTATGCCGAGAGTATGCTCTAATTTGCCGTTATCGAGCGTTACGACCGTCTTTTCTCCGCCGACGTATACAACCGCTTTGTTATATTTTAAAGCGTCGAACGTAAGCGTTATTTTATCTGTAAGTTCTTTGGTCGTTTCGTTATAATTAACAGCCATTATTCCGTCGTTACCGTCCTCGTCGTTAAAATATCCGAAGAGGGTGTCTTGAGAAGTCGTAACTTCTTTTAAGGACGGAACGCTATCCAAAGACAATCTCGAAAGAAGTTGGAACGAAGTGTTCGTCGTTCTGTCTTTACCGGTCGTCGTGTGTCCGGCGTCGTTAGTGAAAGTTCCGATCCAGTCGAATTGAAGCAAAACGTGGTCGAAAGCAAGCAGTTCGCCATTCGCCTTTTTAACGCTTTCGTAAATATTCGTTTTTTCGCCCGCACGACTTATCATCGCTTCCTGACTTGCCGCAAATTCGAATCCGATAAGCGGGCTTGCATAACAGAAGCATGAAATACCGTCGTAACCGAACGCCATCAAAGCGTACTCCTGCATACGAATGTCCTCGTAAGAGGGAACTCTGTCTCTCGAACCGTAAATCGCGCCGCTTGCATTGCCGTCCTCGTCGATTCCGTAAGGCATTGTCTGAATAAAGAAATTGGTTTTCAATCCCTCATAAGAATTCGCGACTTTTTTCAACGTCTGCACGTCGAAAAGCCAGTTATCGTCAAGACACTTTTCGCCTTTTTCGTTGTATGTAAGAGGGTATCTGTCGGCGGAAAGCCATTTTTCGCCGGAAGTAAGTTTTGAAAGCACGTTATCGCAATAGAATTTGAGATAATCGGAATAAACGCCGTCGAATTCTTTCTGAACGACTTGCGCGAAAGAAGGGAACAGATTCGAGTAAAAGTTTCTGCCGTCGGAATTTTGATTCCACCAATCGACTTGCGCCGCCATAGACGTCATTTGCGATTTATTCGGTTCGTCCACGCATATTCCGAGGACTGCGTCGCTTTGCTTGAATTCGGAAATCTTACGGTACGCCTTGCCGTCGGAAACGCCGGGATTTACATAAACTTTAACGCCGTTGTTTCCGAGAAGAGTCAACGTTTTTTCGGCTTTTTCGTCGTAAGAATAAAAACTTTGCACTCCGTCGCCCGCGCCGATGGCGAAAAGCGTGCTTATGCCGGATTCGTTAATCCACTTAACGTTTGTTTCGTTCAGGGTGGACGGAATAAGCCATCCGCTTATCGTGAGTTCGTAGTCGTCTTGTTTTAAATCGTAATCGGGTAAAATAATCTTAGTCATTCCGCTATTATTTCCTTTATCGCTGTTTCCGTTGTCTCCGTCGCACGCCGCAAGCGAAAAAAACATTCCCGCGGCAAGCACGGCGGACAAAATTTTATTTAACTTCATTGTTTACCATTCCTTTTATCAGTATTTTTCTGATTGCCGAAAATTCTTCTTCGGTAACGCCGCATACAGCCTTCAGATAATTTACCGCGCCGGCATTAAGACTTTCGTTGTCGCCGCAATAAACCGCTTTAATTCTTTCGAGAAAATATCCGAACGCGACGAAATTGCTTGAGTCGTCTTGCATTACGCCGTTTACGAATTGACCGTTTTTGATTTTACCGCGATATCTCGGACCGTAACTCGAAAAGCTGGTAAGTTCGAAATCTTTCGTCATATCGCTTTCGCTTACGCCTAAAACGGATTCTATCAAAAAAGCCAACGTTCCCGTTCTGTCCGCTCCGGCATTGCAATGAAAGTATATCGGATAATTTTTTTCGTCTGCCAAAACGTCGAATATCGTTTTTAATGACGAAGCGGATATTTCCAGATAACTTCTGTCGTTTTCACCATAATGGCTGAATTCGGGAAGAATGTAGTTATATGCGTGAAAAGGCGCTTTGACGTATTTTACGTCTTTGCCTAACACGCTTTCGGTTTGCCCGCCGTCGTCTATATTTGCAAAACGCAAATCTATTTCGGTTTTTATTCCAAGCGTATTCTTCATCACGTCGAGACCGTTTTCGTCGAGAGCGCAATTCTGCCCGTCATTGATTTTACCTCCGCGATAAAGCAGATTGTAAGCGATAATTCCGCCGTCGGCTTTCCATCCTCCGAGATCGCGGACGTTTGCAGCGCCGCCGACCGTTATCGGTCTCACGCCGTTATCGTCGACTTTAAAACTGTCGATTTTCGTTTCCTTGTTTTCTCCGACGACTTTATAGTAATATGTCGTCCCGGGAATAAGAGTTCCACCGAGGTTGCATCTTTCTCTTGTCGTTAAATAAACCTTCTTGTTTTCGAATCGTTCGTTATCCGCAAGATATACCGCATATTGCGAACTGCCGTCCGACCCCCAACTTATCGTGAAATTCTGCGCCATAGCCGTTCCGGTATATTCCGTAAGGATTTCCGCTTCTTTCGAACTTTCGGAAGTTTTGACATAGTCAAGATATTGCTCGGCTACGGTATCGACGTTCGCGCCGTTATACTCGGTTTTAAGAATCATATAATCTTCTTTGTTTTCACTGTTTGCGCCGTTATTTGATTGATTGTCGCACGCCGCAAGCGAAAAAATCATTCCCGCGGCAAGCGCGGCGGATAAAACTTTAGTTAATTTATTCAATTTAACCTTTAAGCCCTCCCGCAGAGAAATTACTCATTATGAGTTTATTGAATATCGTGAATATTATAAGCGAAACGGTTGCAAGCACGGTCATGCCGGCAAACGCGACGGGCAGAAGCAATTTTCCTTCCATTTTCGTGTACAATTGGCTTACGCCGAGCGATATCGTCGGTCTGTTGGGCATAAACACGTAAGCGGTGTTATAATCGTTCCAGCAACCGATAAACGCCGTTATCGCGATAGCCGTCAAAATAGGTACCGCTTGCGGGTACATAATTTTCAAAAACACGCCGAGATCGGTCGCCCCGTCCAAAAACGCGCTTTCCGCGTACTCCCACGGGATTGCCGCGAAGAAGTTTTTGAAAAGAAGGAAACCCAGACCGAATCCGCCCGCCGCCATAAGGAATATTCCGAGATAAGTGTTTAAAAGATGTAATTTCATCATAAGCCTGTAAGTCGTCGCGATCGAACCGACCGTCGGAACGATGAAAGACACTATCGACACATTATACAGGAATTTTTTCAGCTTAAACTCGTATTTCGCGATTATATATGCCGTTAAAGCGGGAATCGTTATGGCAAGGGCAACCTGTCCTACGACAAGAATAACGGTGTTCACTATGGTGTCGTGAAGATAAACGGGGTTTCTCGAAGAACCGGCTATCTGCACGGTAAAAAGCGTTTTGTAGTTATCGCCGGTAAAGTTTCCGAAATCGAACAGTTTAAACGAATCGATAATAAAATTTCCCGACGTTCTGAACGAATTCATTAAAAGCCACACGTACATATAGACGTAGGAAAGCGACAAAAGCGACATTGCTATAACGCCAATCGTTCTGAAAACCTTGTCTATACCCGTTCTTTTCGTCGCGCTTTTTCTGTGAATAAGCACGGAAGCGTTTTTCATCAATATTCTACCTCTCTGAACACTTTTTCCATAAGACTCTTGAAAACGAGAACCAACGTTCCGCCGAGAACGGCGACCACTACTCCGAGCGCGGCGGGATACCCTACGGTGTTTCCGCCCGTTACGTTGCTTATTATCATCCAGGCTACCGTACCCGTGCCTGTAGTTCCCGCCATAGACTCGCCGACCATCAAAAGCGACGGCGTATACCAGCCGAGCGCGCCGCTTATGAGCGTTATGCTCATCGTCGTGATGACGGGCCATATCATGGGGATTACTATCGAAACAAACTGCCTCATTTCGGAAGCCCCGTCGAGTTCCGCGCTTTCGAGAACGCTGTCGGGAAGCCTTGCCATAGACGAAGTAAAGTAAATTATATTACCGTTTACGCCCGCCCATACGCTGAATATCAATATGGCTTTCCATGCCGTCCGACTGTCCGCAAGCGCGCCGTTTTCGATTACGAAACGATTGCCGTAACCGAGTTTTTCGAGTATCGTAAAAAGACTTTTATAAGTTTGCGTTCCGGAAACCGATATTTTGTAAAACAAACAGAGAATAACGGTTGAAAGGACGCACGGAACGTACATTCCGACTCTTAAAACGGCATGCCCCGCAACTTTTTTATAAATAAGATACGAGAAGAAAAGCGTTAAGGGTAAGTTTATAAAAAGCGCAAGTCCCATAAGGGATAACGTGTTAAGCCACGATCTCGGCGAAAGCATTCCCGCTTCTTTTATTCCGAACATAAAGCGGAACACGTCGAGATATTGTTCAAAGCCGACAAAGTTCAGTTCGCCGTTAATTGTTTCTGTGAAAAAGGAATTATAGACCATGCCTATATTCATGCAGAACCAGAACACGATAAAGTGTATTATCGGCCATGCGAGTCCGCCGTAAATAAACAGCGTTTTCCCTAAATTCATTTTTCTTTTTGGTTTTACGATATCGTTTTTCATTTAAATTCTCTTCATCCATTCCGACCAAAGCCCTTGGTGATGTACGGCTTCGGTCTGTAAAACGTCGTGTCTTATATTTTCTTTAGTCATTTTGTTTCTCGCCATCGTTATAAACGGACTTGTTCCCATAATGAACAGTTCGAGCGCGCCCGTTCTGAACACGTCGGTTTTCGCAAAACGATAAATGAGATTGGACGATTTTGCAAGATCTACTATTTCTTGTCCGAACGCGCTGAATTCGATTTCTTCGTTGGTCGTATACACCATCGGGAACTGAAGGGTTTTTTCCGCTGTCGCAACTCCTTTTTCGGAAAGTACGAATGCGAGGAAATCCTTTGCGCCGGAAACGTTGACGCCGTCCGACGGGACGAAGAACGTTTCGCCGGGAAGGTTCATCGCAAGCGCGGTTTTATCGCCCGCTTTGTAAACGGGGTACGCGCCGAAATGGTAATCCGTGAAGCCCACTTCGCCGAGAATTTGTCCCATTTCCGTTTCGAACCAACTTCCGCTGAACGTGAATACGCAATCGCCGTTTACGAACGACTGTTGAGATTCGGTATGATTTTGCGCGGAAGATACGAGATTGCTTTCGGTATCGGAAGTTGCGCCGATAAGGTCGTAAATCGTTTCGAGCGCTTGCAGCGCCGCGGGAGTATCGAGTTTCGACGTGGGATAACCGCCGTCTACGTCGTTGTATTCGTAATATGCGGTATAGCCTTCGGGATCGATTTCGTACCAAAGTCCGTGGAAGAGCCAATCCATGTAGTTGACGGTAAGTCCGCACGAGAACGGAGCGACCGTTCTGCCCGTTCTGGTGTTTTTGATTTTTGCCGACTTTACGGCTTTGCACAGGTCTATAAGTCCCTGAACGGTACTCGGCCATTCGCCTTTTTTATATTCGCCGAAAGAGTCGATTTTGTTAAGATAGGTTTTGTTGTAGATAAGCCCCCAGCTCGAATATACGTAACTCGAGAGATAAGACTTATCGTTATAAGTACCCATATCTACTATATACTTGTCCACAACTCTCGATTTTGCGGAAGTTCCGTATTTAGTCGAACTAAGAACGTCGTCGATAGACTCGATCGCTCCGTTTCTTATCCACTTTATCCAGTTATTCATCGTATGTCCGACAAAATACAAATCTTCCTTTTCGGAACCGGGGTTGTTCATGAGCGTGAGCAAGTTGGAAACGAGTTCGGGATCGGACGAAACGTGGACTTTGATTCCCGTTTCTTCATAGTACGCCGAAGCAATGTTTTCTATCCACTTCGAGCCGAGTCCTTTATCTATTACTTTAACATAAACGTCGTCGCCGCCCGACGTATTACCGCCGCTCGCCGAATTTCCGCCGTTTCCGTTGTCCCAGCCGCATGCGACAAATGTTAAAGTAAGTACCGCGCAAAGCATTGCGCATAATAATTTTTTCATTTATTAGTCTCCCGTTTATAAATTTAAACTCGGCAAGTCTCGTTTAAAATGCGACTTGCCGAAGTTTGTTGTAAAGTCAATTATCAGTCGTTTTTCTTCTTTTTCGCTATAACGACAACTGCCGCAGCCGCGAGAACGGAGAGCGCCGAAACGCTTGCGACCGAACCGCCGCAACCGCCGCTCGTTTTGCTTTCTTCCGAGCCGCTGTCCGCAGGCTTTTCACCCGTAGAATAAGTAAGCGTAAGTTCGTTTGATTTAAATTCGCCGAACGCGTTTTTAACCGTATAATAAACCTTTACCGTCCCTTCTTTCGTAAAAGTAAGGAATTTCGTATCCTTATCGTAAGTCGCGTCGCCTTCGATAACGAGATCTCCTACGGTTTCGCCCGCAACTTCGAAATGCGAAAGGGTAAGTCCTGCTCTCGGAGTTTTGAACTCGGTCTTTCCGCTTGTGGTGGCAAGTTTAACGTCCATAACTTCCGCCGCGGACTTCGGAGTTTCGCTTGCCGAAGCATACGCTACGGCGTAATCGTTTCCGAGATCCTGCGTGAGAATGTTGGTATAAACGCCCGTTTCGCAAGTCGTGATGTCGAGATAAATTTCAACGAGCGCGTTTTCACTGCCGTTTACGTAAATCGCGCAATAATATCCCGCGTGAGTTCCGTCAAGATAATAAGGAATAGCCGCTATAGAAACGGTAGTCGTTTTTCCGCTTACGAATGCGTTTTCGGGGAATTCCGCTTGAGCCACGGATTCGCTGTTTTCTTTGTTTCCGATCACGACGTTGTCGTTCGAAATCCAGAAGAAGATACCGCCGTCCTCATAAGTCGAAGTCGCAGTCGGAGCCGTCATTAAAACGTAAGTCGAGAATTTTCCGTTTGCGTTCGGCGTTATTTTAAAGT
>JAJWOJ010000514.1 GCA_021635425.1 Clostridiales bacterium
ATCCTGATTTGATACAAGGTCTTTAATAGGAATTTGTTCAAAGTGTACGTTCGGGACGAATTCACTGTAATCGGGCATGTTTAATCCTCCTTAATGAGAGCGGTAACGGTATCAATAGCCGCTTTCAGTTTGTCTAAAATTTCGAGTAGTTGCTGCTTCGCTTTGTCTGATACGTTTGCAATGGTGGCAGACTCCGTGGCTTTTTGTATGGAAGTAATCCATGACGGAATGGTAAGGCAAAGTTGAATTACAGGGGCGTCCGGATTATGCTCTGGCATATCTTTTACAGACGGCTGATGCGGCTTGGTTTCTTCTTTAGGTTCGTTTTCGATGATCGAGCGGGTGGTGCAATATTGCACGAAAGGATGTTTTCCTCTGTCTAATCGCACGTTGAGTTGCGTTAGTTCTTTAGGACTTAATTGTTCGAGCGCAAGAACGTTTTTATGTGAGATTTTATATCTACCGGATAAAATTTTTGTTTTTAGCTCCGGGCATTGCTCCGCAATATGGTCAAGAGCGCGAGAAAAATAAGCATATTTTTGGACGGTTGCATGGGTTATATTATTTTCGGCGCCTATAATATGTGCGGTTTTGTTTTTCGACCGTTGTATAGACTGTTCGGGTTCGGAATCAATAATATAATCCTCGTCGGTTTCGTCTTGTTTAGATTGTAACGAGTGTTGATTTTTACCGCGTATGTTCTTTTTGCTGTCGATGATTTTTTCGGATTCGTATTGCCGACCGATTAGATATTTTCGCGTTTCTTCCGTAATATTTCGTCTCCCGAGTTGGTTTTTACATATCCAAACGATAACTTCTTCACGCGAGGCAAAATCTTTTGATACGGTATTGAAAGGAATTGAGTATTTAGTGCATATCGAATAGCGATTATGTCCGTCGATGATATAATCATTCCAGATAATTATCGGATCTCTGCAGCCTTCGTCAAGGATATTTTCTTCTAATTGCAAGTATTCTTTACGCCTTAAAGGTCGTATCAGGTCTTTAAATTCAGGATCTATTTTGAGTATAGGGAGCTTATCCATTGCAATCTTCCTTTAAGTCTATTTTTCTTAAGGACGAAAACGAGAATAGAGCCATGTTTTGTTCCGGAATAATGCAACCTGAAAGCCTGTAGGAACTTTTCATATCGGCTATGCCTAAAACATCGCATAACTTATTGACAAGCATTGTAGAAAACACTTCGTATGAATCGTCGGGGGAGAGATTTTTTGTATTTACCTTGAGCGGTTGCGCGTCGGTAAATTCTTTATCTACGGCGCGTATTGCGAAATTTCGCTGTTTTTGACTTATAAGGAATTGGATGAATTTGGGATCGCCACACAGGAGTAACAAATGAGCGATACGAATACATTGAACGATTTATTGCCCGA